>JAGRLL010000165.1 GCA_020441855.1 Nitratireductor sp. | reverse complement strand
GCGCGGCATGGCGTTCGCCAAGCGCCGGCTGCCGATGACCGTCGGCGCGGAGGCATCAGCCGAAATCGCGGCGATCGGCCCCGGCGTTTCCGGCCTGAAGACGGGCGATCTCGTCGCCATTTACGGTGCGCCGACCTGCGGGCGCTGCCGCCCCTGCCGCGAGGGCCGCGACAACCATTGCGAACACCCCAAGGGCGTGCACGGCTTCCACCTCGACGGCTATGCCCGCGAATACGCCAACATGCCCGCGCGCAATGTCGTGCCTGCGCCGGAAGGCGTCGATGACATCGCCGCAGCGCTGGCGCCGGTGACGTTCGGCACGTCGGAACACATGCTGTTCGACAACGCACAGCTTCTTCCGGGCGAGACTGTGCTGGTTCATGCCGGCGGCTCGGGCATCGGCACGGCGGCCATCCAGCTCGCCAAGAAGATCGGCGCCACCGTGATCACCACCGTCGGCTCCGACGACAAGATCGAGAAATGCCTGGAACTCGGCGCCGATCATGTCATCAACTACCGCTCCGACCGTTTCGAGGGCGCGGTGCGCAAGATCACCCGCAAGAAGGGCGTCGACGTGGTCTTCGAACATGTCGGCAAGGACACCTGGCAAGGGTCGATGTTCTCGCTCAGGCGCGGCGGCCGCCTCGTCACCTGCGGTTCGACCTCGGGCGTGTCGGCCGACACCAATCTGATGATGCTGTTCCAGCAGCAATTGCGCCTGATCGGCTCCTTCGGCTGCCGCATGTCCAACATGGTCGACGTCATGGAGAAGATGGCCAAGGGTGTCGTCAAACCCGTGGTCGATACCGAGATCGAATTCGGCGACCTGGCGCCGGCGCTGGAGCGCATGGAGAGCCGTCAGGTCTTCGGCAAGATCATCATGCGCGTCAATGCGTGACGGACCCCGCTTCGCCTGAACGATGTCCACACACAAAAAGAGACCGCAGAAATACCCGCGCTGGTATGTGCTGGCGCGCAATGCCGGCCACTGGGTTTCCGCGCAGCTCTTCTTCGGCCTGATCGCCTTCCTGAAGCTCTTTCCCGCCGACGCCGCAATCAACTTCATCGAACGCATGGGCCGCTTCTTCGGCATGCGCTATCCGCGCACCGGGCGCGCCCGGCAAAACCTCAAGCTCGCCTTCCCCGAAAAGAGCGACGAGGAAATCGAGCAGATCCTCTCCGACATGTGGGGAAGCCTGTCGCGGACGGCGGCCGAATACGCCTATCTCGACCAGATATTCGATTTCGACGACCAGACCGAGGAGGTCGGCCGCATCGAGATCACCGGCATCCCGAACTTCGCCGAACTCAAATACATGGACGGCCCGGCGATCTGCTTCACGGCCCATACCGCCAATTGGGAGATATTGCCGATCGCTTCCGCCGCCTATGGCGTGAACGTGACAGCCCTCTTCCGCCCGCCCAACAATCCCTATATCGCCAGGCGCGTGCTTGCCGCCCGTCATACGGCCATGGGCCATCTCGTGCCCTCCAAGGCTGGGGCGGCATGGGCGCTCGCCGATATTCTGCGCGAGGGCGGCAAGGTCGGCCTGCTCGTCGACCAGTATTACAAGAAGGGATTGCCAATCACGTTCTTCGGCCGCCCGACAAAGGGCAACCATCTGATTGCCAAGCTGGCGCGCCAGTTCGACTGCCCGGTTTATCCGGTGCGCTCCGTGCGTCTACCCAATGGCCGTTTCCGCATCGAGATGCAGGAAAAGCTCGACATCCCCCGCGACGACAAGGGAAAAGTCGACGTCCCGGCACTCACCCAGAAGATCAACGAAGTCGTGGAATCCTGGGTGCGCGAATATCCCGGCCAATGGCTGTGGCTGCACAAGCGCTGGCGCTGATAATGGCAGAGACAAGGAAAAAGCCCGCCTTGGAGCGGGCTTTTTCGTAAGCGTTTCAGTTTGGCCGTCAACGCTCCTGTCTACGCGGAGCATATTACCGCGTGATCGTGATCTTGGTATTGTTCGAGCCGACCGATTTCACCAGGCCGAAGAGAACCCGCGCATTGTCGGGATGCAGCCGCACGCAGCCATGCGAGGCCGGGCTGCCGAGGCGCTTCAACTCGTTTGTGCCATGAATGGCGTATCCGCCGCGAAAGAAGATCGAATGCGGCATCGGCGACATGTGGTATTTGCGGGAATACCACATCTTGTGCATCCGGGTCGGTCCGTAGGTGCCGGTCGGCGTCACATAACCGCGCCGTGCAGTCGACACCTTCCACGTATAACGCAGAAAACCGTTCTGGTAGACGCGCATGCTCTGGTCGGACAGATCAATTCTGGCTTCGACTACCGCCGCTTGCGCGGGAGCGGTCATCATTACTGTCACGGCAACCGCTGCAGCGGCCAATATATGTCTCATCATTTCCCTCCGGACGAACAAACTCTGGTCAACACTTCAAGCCCCTGCCGATGACCTTATGCGAAAAACCCTTGAAATTCCACTTGTTCGACCTTTCGGCTTCAACCTTTCGGGTCAAACTATCGTTAGGATTTGGGACATGCCAAATCGCCGTGGCGAATGCTCGCGGACCGTTGCCAGCCGGTCCGCGCTGTGAAACCATCTCTTCCCCGGCCCGTTTCCCGGCAGGAATTGCGAAATGGATGAATTCACGCACGATCTGTGGCCAGCGCTCGATCGCCGCATCGAGGACATGCGCGGCGAGCTGGTCGAACTGACGCAAGCGCTGATCCGCTTTCCAACGGTCAATCCACCGGGCGAGGCTTATACGCCATGCGCCGAATTCATCGCCCGCCGGCTTGCCGCGCAAGGCTTCGATGTGAAACTCATCCGTGGCGAAGGCACGCCGGGCGACAGTGCCCGTTTTCCGCGCACCAACGTTGTCGCGCGCCTGGAAGGCAAGCGTCCCGGCGCCACTGTTCATTTCAATTCGCATATCGACGTGGTCGAGGCCGGCGAAGGCTGGACCTTCGATCCCTTTGGCGCCGAAATCCGCGACGGCAAGATCTACGGGCGCGGCACCTGCGACATGAAGGGCGGGCTCGCCGCGTCCATCATCGCGGTCGAGGCTTATCTCGCCGCCAATCCCGATTTTTCGGGCGCGATCGAGATTTCCGGAACCGTTGACGAGGAATCCGGCGGATATGGCGGCGTCGCCTATCTGGCCTCCAGGGGCCTGTTCTCGAAACCCCGTGTCGACCACGTCATCATCCCCGAACCGCTGAACAAGGACCGCATCTGCCTTGGTCATCGCGGCGTGTGGTGGGCCGAGATCGAGACCAAGGGCGAGATCGCGCACGGTTCCATGCCCTTCCTGGGCGACTGTGCCGTGCGCCACATGGGCGCCGTGCTGGAAGCCTTCGAACGCGACCTGTTCCCCGCGCTCGACAGAAAGCAGACGACCATGCCCGTCGTGCCGGAAGGCGCGCGCCGCTCCACCATGAACCTCAACGCCATCCACGGCGGGCAGACTGACGATTATTCCGGCCTGCCCTCGCCCAACGTGCCCGATTCCTGCCGGCTCACCATCGACCGTCGCTTCCTGATCGAGGAAGACCTGACCGAGGTGAAAGAAGAGGTCGTGGCGATCCTGGAGGGCCTGAAGGCCAGGCGGCCCAAATTCGATTATGCGATCCGCGACGTGATGGAGGTGCTGCCCACCATGACGGAAAAGAACGCGCCGGTGGTCGAGGCCGTGGCCGCCGGCATTCAGGAAGTCTTCGGCCGGCAGCCCGATTACGTCATCTCGCCCGGCACCTACGACCAGAAGCACATCGCCCGGATCGGCCACCTGCACGACTGCATTGCCTACGGCCCCGGCATTCTCGACCTCGCCCATCGTCCCGACGAATTCATCGTCATCGACGACATGATCGAGAGCGCCCGCGTCATGGCCCGCGCCTTGCACGCCTTGCTGAACGGACCGCGTCAGTGATGGCGGCGCGAGAGGCGTCCGCACGCGCACCAACCATCAATCGGTTGCATATCGAAAGATTTTTTTTCATGTTGCAGCGCAGAATGGGCGATGAGACAAAAATGCCCTTCCCCGCATGTTCACTGGAGGAGACCTGTAGATGAACGCCCTCAACAAAATCACCGCCGCGACGCTGTTTGCCTGCGCCACGGCCATTTCGCTGCCGGCCCAGGCCGCGCGCACCGACCTGACGCTCGGCATGGTGCTCGAACCGCCGCATCTCGACGCCACAGCAGGCGCGCCTGCGGCGATCCGCGAGGTCACCTACGCCAACATCTATCAGGGCCTCACCCGTCTCGATATCGACGGCAAGATGCAGCCCGCGCTCGCCGAGAGCTGGACCATCTCCGACGACGGCCTGATCTATACCTTCAAGCTGCATGCCGGCGTAAAGTTCCACGACGGCACCGATTTCGACGCCAACGACGTGAAGTTCACGCTCGACCGCAACCGGAGCGCCGAATCGACCAATTCGCAGAAGCAATTGTTCGCCCACATCGCCGAGGTCGAGGTCGTCGACCCGACCACCGTGAAAGTCACGCTGAACCAGCCGGTGGGCAATTTCCTCAACGACATGGCTCGCGGCGAAGCGGTGATCGTCGCGCCTGAATCGGCTGAAACCAACAAGGAAAAGCCGATCGGCACCGGTCCGTTCAAGTTCGATCACTGGGCGAAGGGCTCGGAGATCACGCTGGTCAAGAACCCGGACTACTGGGGCACGCCCGCCAGGCTCGACAAGGCGGTCTTCCGCATCATTCCCGACGCCGCCGCCGCTGTCCCGGCAATGCTTTCGGGCGACGTGCAGGCTTTCGCCAACATGCCGGCCGGCGATGCGCTGCCGCAGATACAGTCCGACCCGCGCTTCGAAGTCGTCATCGGCGCCACCGAGGGCGAGACGATCCTGGCCATCAACAACGGCAAGGAACCCTTCAACAAGCTGGAGGTCCGTCAGGCGATTTCCCACGCGCTCAACCGCCAGGACATCATCGACGGCGCATCGTCCGGCCTCGGCCTGCCGATCGGCTCGCATTTCTCGCCGGCCGACCCCGGCTATGTCGACCTGACGGGCGTCTATCCCTACGATCCCGCCAAGGCCAGGGAATTGCTCAAGGCGGCAGGCTATCCTGACGGCTTCAAGGCGACGCTGAAACTGCCCCCGCCGGGCTATGCCCGCCAGGGCGGCGAGATCATCGCCGCCGAACTGCGCGACATCGGCATCGACGTCGAGATCATCCCCGTCGAGTGGGCCGACTGGGTCGGCAATGTCTTCAAGGGCAAGGACTACGACATGACGATCATCTCGCATGTCGAGCCCAACGACATCGGCATCTATGCCCGCGACGACTATTACTTCGACTACCACAATCCGAAGTTCAACGAGGTCATCGCCGCACTCGACAAGGAGACCGATCAGGCCAAACGGCTGGAGCTTCTTGGCCAGGCGCAGAAGATCCTCGCCGACGATGCCGTCAACGGCTTCCTGTTCGAACTGCCCAAGGTCGGCGTATGGGACGCCAAGCTGAAGGGCATGTGGACCAACTGGCCGATCTTCGCCAACGACCTCTCCGAAGTCCACTGGGAGGACTAGGCACAACATCCCGCCCTTCCCCGTCCGTGATCGTCCCGGGCGGGGACAGGGCGGTGTTGTCACGGCGATGACCAGCTACATCCTCAGACGCCTCGCAATCGGCATCGTCACGCTGGTCCTCGCCTCGGCTGTCGTCTTTTCCGTCATGGAAATCCTGCCGGGCGATCCTGCCCGGCTGATGCTCGGA
>JAGRLL010000164.1 GCA_020441855.1 Nitratireductor sp. | reverse complement strand
GGTCGCGCGGGATGACCTGCGTCGATACGGGTTCGGGGCGCAGGCCGAGCTTTTCGCAGACATGCTCCTCGACGCGCGGATCGATGTTGGCGAAGGTGCCGACGGCGCCGGAGATCGCGCCGGTGGCGATCTCGTAACGGGCCTTTTCCAGACGGCTGCGGCCGCGGTCCATCTCGGCGTAGAAGCGGGCGAAGGTGAGGCCCATCGTGGTCGGTTCGGCATGGATGCCGTGGCTGCGGCCGATGCGGATCGTGTCCTTGTGCTCGAAGGCACGGGTTTTCAGCGCGGCCAGCACCTTGTCCATGGCGGCGAGCAGGATATCGCTGGCGCGTACGAGCTGGATGTTCAGCGTCGTGTCGAGGATATCGGAGGAGGTCATGCCCTGATGGACGAAACGCGCGTCGGGGCCGACGATTTCGGCCAGATGCGTAAGAAAGGCGATGACATCGTGCTTCGTCTCACGTTCGATGGCGTCGATGCGCTCGATGTCGAAGGTCGCAGCGCCGCCCTTGTCCCAGATGGTCTTTGCTGCGTCCTTGGGGATAACGCCCAGATCGGCCAGCGCGTCACAGGCATGCGCCTCGATCTCGAACCAGATGCGGAATTTGGTTTCAGGCGACCAGATGGCCGTCATTTCGGGTCGCGAATAGCGCGGGATCATCGGCTTCTTGCCTTGTTCGTTCGAGCTGGGTGGCACGGGCGAGCGGAATGGCCCGGGAGCCTTTTGCGATTGCGTGATGCGCCAAGCATGCGCGAAGGTCAACTCGCGTGGTCGCCAACCCACGCATTTCCCTGCGCGTTCGGGCGCAAATTGTCACTCGCCAAAGCGTTCGCGCCAGGTCGGGAACAAATCGTTTGGCGCGGGCGATGCCTCGTAGACGGCGCGTGCGATGGCCCGGGCCATGACGGAGGAAGCCAGCGCGCACAGATCGATGAAGGCATTCGTGCCGGCCGGCAATGGTTTCCTTTCCGTCGACAGCGCGAAGACCAGATCGCCGTCATGCGGCGTGTGCGATGGCCAGATCGCACGGGCAAATCCGTCATGGGCGGAGATTGCGAGCCGCTTGGCGTCCGCCTTGCCCAGTGCTGCGTCGGTGGCGATGATTGCGATGGTCGTGTTGGCGCCGGCAGATGCCTTGAGCGGCGCCATGTCCCGATATTTGAGGCGGACCCTTTCAAGGTTTTCGGGTTTCACGGCAGGCAATCCCAGCCCGCCGAATTCCGTGCCCGCCTCGAAGGGCGCTGCCCAGAAATGGCGGCTGTCGCCCATCATCGGACTGCCGATGGCGTTGACGGCGGCAAGCGCGCCCAGTGTGAAACCGTCTTCCGTGACGACCGAGGCAGAACCCAGACCGCCCTTGAGGCCTGCCGTTGTCGCGCCCATGCCCGCGCCAAAGTTGCCGAGCGAAAAGTCTGTCGCCGCCTTTTCGGCGGCCTCGAAGCCCAGTTCGCGATAGGGCGGGTAATCTCCCCAATCCTTGTCGCCGCCATTGATCAGGTCGAACAGGATCGCGGCCGGCACGATGGGAACGCGCATGCCGCCCACTTCCAGCCCTCGATTGCGGGCGCGCAACCATGCCTGGACGCCACTCGCAGCGTCGAGGCCGAATGCCGAGCCGCCGGACAGCACGATGGCGTCGGCGCGTTCGACCGAGTTCTCGGCGGCCAGCATGTCGGTTTCGCGCGTGCCGGGCGCTCCGCCCATGACATGGACGGCGGCAATCGCCGGTTCCTCGCAGACGATCGCGGTCACGCCGGATTTCAGGCGGGAATCTTCGGCGTTGCCGACGCGCAGGCCGGCGACATCGGTGATGAGGTTGTGCTTGCCCGGTACAGTCATCGCGCGCTTTCGGCCGGTTCAGGCGGGGCGGGGCGGAAAGCGCCGTCCTGCCATATCTGCAATTCGTAGGGATTGACCCGGTTGCGGCCGTCCGCGTCGAAGTCGATGTTTCCGAGCACCGTCTGGAAAACGGTTTCGGCCAGAGCAGCGTTCGTCGCGGCGGGGTTGTCTCGCAGCGCGGCAATGGCGATCTGGAGAGCGGCATAGCCGAGATACACGTAGGATTCGGGCTCGATCTCGCGTTCGGCGAGCTTCTCGGTCAGTTCGCGCGCTTGACTGAGCGTAACCGGTTGCGGCTCGATGACGGCAAGCAGGCCGTCAGGGATGTCCTTTGCCTGTTCGATCCAGGGCAAAAGGTCGAAGGTCGGGCCGCCGGCCAGTTCGAAGGAGGCTTCGGCCTGGCGCATGTTGCCGGCAATCACGGCGAGATCCTCTGCGCTTGCGGCAATAAACACGGCGGTGACGCCGGAACTGCGCAGACGACGCACAAGGCCGGACTGGGTCGATTGTGCGGGACGAAAATTGTCGGCGAATTGCGGCGGCTGGCCGGCTTCCTCCATCATGGCCCGGAACTCGTCGGCGAAAGTGCGCCCATAGGCGGTGCCGTCGTCGACGATCGCCCACGGCCTGCCGCGCCAGCGCGCCGACAGGCGCTGCGCGGCGAGTGCCGCGGCGTCGCGGTCGGCGGGTGACATGCGCCAGACATTCCAATTTTCGCGTCCACGATCCTTCAAAAGTCGTTCGGAGCGCGCGCCGGCCACCAGAATGGCAATGCCGGTGGAGCGCATGCCCCTGACGGCGGCGAACGCTGCCTCGTTGCAAAGATAGCCGGTGGCGATGGCAATACCTGCGTTCTTGAGATCGGCGGCGGCGAGTTCGGCTATGGCGGTGTCGCAGCCGTCATCGGCGACGACGAGTTCGACCGCGCCGCCGGGCTTGAGTTCCTCCACCGCGAGGCGCGCGCCCTGGAGAAATTGCCCGGCGAGCAGGGAGGCCGTGCCGGTCATCGGCAGCGAGAGGCCGATCCTTTGGATATTCTGCTGGTCCGCCGCATGCGAAACGCCGGTGGCGAGCGTCAGCCCGAACAGCATGGAGCAGGCGAGCACGAGGCAGTTACCGCGTGAAACTCGGCGCCGGGAAGGGGCGTGAAGATCAGTTCCGGGGGATGGCAGGTTGAAGGGCAGGGTGATCCTCATGCCTCTGGAGGGCTGGCGCAATGCGTTGACGTGTTAAGCAAGACTCTACGAGGCAGGTGTTTCGCGCGCAAGAAGCCCGCAGCCGGCCTTTACACAACCTGAAGGAAACGCCACAATCCCGCTCTGCGGCAGGAAAACGGGGTTTCTGTCAACAAGTTACAAAAGGGAGAAGATTTCATGAACGCCAACCTCAAAGTCGTGCTCGCTGCGGGTATCGCCGCGGCGATTGCCGGCGGACCGGCCATGGCAGACGACATCAAGATCGGATTTCTCGGTGGTGTAACCGGACCGATCGAAAGCCTTGTGCCGCCGATCATCGACGGCGCGCAACTGGCGATTCGTCATATCAACGAGCAAGGTGGCCTTCTGGGGGGCAACAATGCCGTTCTCGTCGTCGGCGACACGACCTGCGCCGATGCCACCAAGGCCGCCGACGCCGCCGACCGTCTTGTCAACGTCGACAATGTGGTCGCAATCGACGGCGCGCTGTGCTCGGGCGCCACGATTTCGGCGGCCAACAACGCTGCCATTCCGGGTGGTGTCGTGATGATTTCGCCGGCCTCGACTTCGCCGGCCATCACGTCGATGGACGACAAGGATCTCGTCTTCCGCACCGCGACTTCGGACGCCTATCAGGGCGAGGTGCTTTCGCGCCTGATCGCCTCCAAGGGCGTGAAGAACGTTGCGATCACCTACGTCAACAACGATTACGGCAAGGGTCTCGCCGATTCGCTTTCCGCCGCCTTCCCGAAGGACGGTGGCACGGTCGCGATCAGCGAAGCGCATGAAGACGGCAAGGCCGACTACCGCGCCGAACTGGGCGCACTTGCGGCCAGCGGGGCGACCGACCTCGTGATCATCGGCTATGCCGACGGTTCGGGCGGCACGATCCTGCGCCAGGCGCTGGAAGGCGGTGACTTCACACAGTTCTTCTCCGCCGACGGCATGGTTTCCGACAAGATCGCGGCCGAACTCGGCTCGCAGCTTGAAGGCAAGTTCACCATGACCAAACCGGGCACGCCGGAGATTCCGGGCGCGGCATCGTTCAAGAAGCTGGCCGAGGAGGCGGGCATCAAGGCGGACGGCGTATTCGTGCCGAACTCCTATGACGCGGCCTTCATCATCGGTCTCGCGATCGAGAAGGCAGGTTCCGCCGACCGTGCGGCGATCGCCAAGGCGATCCGCGAAGTGGCGCTGCCCCCGGGTGAGACGATCCTGCCGGGTGAATGGTCCAAGGCTGTCGAGGCCATCAAGGCAGGCAAGGACATCAATTACGAGGGCGCCGTCGGCTCCAACGACTTCGACGCCAATGGCGACGTCTCGACCGTGTTCCTGCACACCGAGATCAAGGACGGCAAGGTTGCCGAACTCGGCATCGCCGAATAAGGCGAAGGCCTCCATTTGAACAGGAAAGCCCGGGACGAGAGTCCCGGGCTTTTTGTTTGGCTGCCGAACAACCGGCCATCGCGGCGCGGCAGGCTCAATCGTGCACGGTGGTGACGAATTCGGCCGGCAGCGAGACTTCCAGCAATTCCATGTCCTGCGAGCAATTCGTCATCTGCGTCTTGAAATCGGGCGGGATGACGAACGCGTCGCCGATCTTGAGGTCTCGCGGCTCCTCGCCGTGGCCCGTAAGCGTCAACGATCCTTCCAGCACGAAGCAGAAATAGATGTCGCCGTCGAGGCTGGTCCATGGCGTTGCGATAGCGCCGGCTGGGCGAACGACCTTGACCGAGGCCACGCCGCCCGTCGCCTTGCCTATTCCGGTGTCGCGCGTTTCGAAACCGGCAATGCGCCAGGGCTCCCACACGGCGTCGGCGACCTGATGGCGGCAGAATTTCTGGTCGTGGAAATCCTTGTCCGGGTCGATGCGCCCGGTCGGCAGGTCCATGTCGTGGTCGAGCGTGGTGATGTGTTCTGCCGGGCAGCCGATCTCGATCACTTCAAGCGAGCCGGAGGATTCGAGCACGCGGTGGCGGATCTGCGGCGGCTGCAATACGCAATCGCCGGCGGCGAGTATGAAGGGCTCGCCCTGATCCTCGTAGACGAGACGCACCCAGCCGCGATAGCAATAGATCATCTGGAAACCGACGACGTGGAAGTGCACATTGTCGGGCACGGGGCCCTTGACCGGCACGCGGATATGCGAGGCGATCATTGAGCCACCGAGGCGGTCGGGCACCAGGTCGCGATATTGCATGCCGGCGCGGCCGATCACCCATGGGTCGCTGTCGGCCAGTTTGCGTACCAGGAATTGATGCTTCGTGGCCGGCATGACGAGCGGGGGATTGGCCTCGACGAACTCGATCTTCATGCCGTTCGGTGCGACCAGCGTGTTGGCGTTGCCGGTATGGGCGGATGGATCTCGGTAGAGCAGCCGCAGCGTACCCGGCTCGCCCTCAGCGCCGCGTGTCAGGCGCAGCGTCGTGCCATAGCCCGAGACGACCGCGACGGCAGGATTGTCGGCGGGAAAGATCTGGTCGAGCCGAAAGCCCAGCTCCTTCAGGAAGAAGGGCAGCGTCTTGTCGAGTTCCGCGCAGGGAACGACGACCTGCGAGCCTTCGATGTTGCTGGCCAGCTGGAAGGAGGCATTCTCCTTGAGCTTGGCCAGCTTGTTGTGATCACCGCTTATGGGAAATCTCCTCGGGTAATGCGCCTTTCGGCGCCAGTCTGAGTACCAGCGTGATGGTCAGGCCAATCACGAAAACCCGCATCTGCAAGGCGCGCGCGTCGAGGTCCGACGGCGCTTCCCAGCCAAACCACAGATCGCCGTAGACGCGCAATTGGTCGAAGAACCACGAGGCGATCGGCGCCGACATGACCCATATCACGTAGACGAGCAGGGCACCGAAGATCGCGCCGCGATTGTTGCCGGAACCGCCGAGGATGACCATGACCCAGATGAGGAAGGTGTGGTTCAGATCGATGAAGCCGGCCGGATCGAAGACGCTGGCGAAATGGATCAGCATGGCGCCGCCAAGCCCCATCAGCATGCAGCCGAAAATGAAGATCTCGAGGCGGCGGCGGTTGACGTCCTTGCCCATGGCTTCCGCCGCTTCCTCGTTGTCGCGGATGGCGCGCATCATGCGGCCCCAGGGCGCGTGATAGGCGCG
>JAGRLL010000163.1 GCA_020441855.1 Nitratireductor sp. | reverse complement strand
GGTCGAGCAGGCGGCCGGGCGTTGCGATCAGCACGTCGACACCACGGTCGAGCTTGCGGAACTGGTCCTCGAAGGAGACGCCGCCGATCAGCAGCGCAACGGTCAGCTTGTGGTTGCGGCCGTAGCGCACGAAGTTTTCCTCGACCTGGGCGGCGAGTTCGCGCGTCGGCTCCAGAATGAGCGTGCGCGGCATGCGGGCGCGGGCGCGTCCCCTTTCCAGAAGTGAAAGCATGGGCAGGACGAAGGATGCGGTCTTGCCGGTGCCGGTCTGGGCAATGCCCATCACGTCGCGCTTGGCGAGGACGTGGGGAATTGCCTGTTCCTGGATGGGGGTGGGTTTTTCGTAACCCGAAGCCTTTACGGCATCGAGAACTTTCTGGCTCAGGCCGAGCGAATCGAAGGACATGTGCGGGCAGGTTCTTTCATCTGGTACGGCTCGATGGCAGGCGGGATGCCTGCGAAAAAATGCGAACCGGAGATCGAGGGAGCGGTACTGGCCGGGCTCTTGACTGCCCGCTTGTGTCACTAAAGAACCCGTGGCGTCCAAAATGTCCGAATTGACACCGGAGGCGCGCCGCGTCCCTCGCCGCACTGCACATAAACTTCGCGATGCCTCAAGTCAACTGTGATGGCGAAAATCCAACGAATTCTTAATGTTGCGTGCTGCCATGCGATGTGCAGAGTCAATTTGGAAAGACAAACCGGAGCGAGTTCATGAAGCCATTATTTGTCGCCGCACTGTTGCTTGCCGCCGGGGCGCAACCGGTGCTTGCAGAAAGCTGCGAAGAGAAGTTCGTGCGACTGCTGGTGGACGGAAATCCCGATTTCGGTCCCATGCGCATCCACACATTTTCGGAGATCAAGGGCGTCTACAAGAGCGAAAGCTATAATTACTCGAGGGGTGACGGTTCGATAGACAGCATGACCACCGTGGTCGCGCCGGAGAACTCGCCCTGGAGCCTGTTCCTGGGAAAGAAGATGTGGATGTCGACAGACAAGGGCGAGAGCTGGACGTTTGTTCGCGAACTTGATGCGCAAAGCGATCCCAAGGCCGTCAAGGAGGCCTTGCGCAAGGACGCCGGAACCGCGGCGAATGTTTCGTGCGGCGCAGAAGAGGTCGAGGGCGTCATGCACGACACTGTCGAAGGCGACTACAATTCCAGCGGTTTGCAGGGGGCCGTGGCCCACCAGAAATACTGGGTCAATCCGGATTCCGGGCTGATCGCAAAGACCTTCATCGCTACCAATGCAAATGGCACGCAAAGCGAATTCGTGGAGTACATCGAGAAATGGCCGGACCTGGTGCTGCCGAATCCCGAGTAAGCGGCATCACTCGCCGAGAGTTCACACGTCCAGCATGTCCTCGCCGGCGAATTCGGCGTTGTCCTGGATGAACTTGAAGCGGGCCTCGGGCTTGTTGCCCATCAGCCGGTCGATCGCGTCGCTCGTCTGTTCGGCCTCGTTGACTTCGACCCGGAGCAATGTGCGCCGCTTCGGGTCCATGGTGGTTTCCTTCAGCTGGGCGGGCATCATCTCGCCAAGACCCTTGAAGCGCCCGATATCGACCTTTCGGTTGCCGGCGAACTCGGTCCTGAGCAATTCGTCCTTGTGGGCATCGTCGCGCGCATAAAGCGTCTTGCCGCCCTGGGTAATGCGGTAGAGCGGCGGCACGGCGAGGAACAGGTGGGCGTTGCGGATCAGTTCCGGCATTTCCTGGTAGAAGAACGTGATTAGCAGCGAAGCAATGTGCGCGCCGTCTACATCGGCGTCGGTCATGATGATGACGCGGTCATAGCGCAGGTCGTCGTCTCGGTATTTGGAGCGCGTGCCGCAGCCCAGCGCCTGGACGAGGTCGGCGATCTGCTGGTTGGCGGCGAGCTTGTCGCGGCCGGCCGATGCGACGTTGAGGATTTTGCCGCGTAGCGGCAGCACGGCCTGGTTCTCGCGCTTCCTTGCCTGCTTGGCCGAGCCGCCAGCCGAATCGCCCTCGACGATGAACAGTTCCGTGCCGCCGGCGGCATTGGCCGAGCAATCGGCAAGCTTGCCGGGCAGGCGCAGCTTGCGCGTCGCCGTCTTGCGGTTGATTTCCTTTTCCTTGCGCCGGGCGAGGCGCTCCTCTGCACGGTCGATCACCCATTCGAGCAGTTTGCCCGCCTGTTGGGGCGAGGCGGCGAGCCAGTGATCGAAGCGGTCCCGGATCGCGTTTTCCACGATGCGGCCGGCCTCCACCGTGGCAAGCTTGTCCTTGGTCTGACCGACAAATTCCGGCTCGCGGATGAAGACCGACAGCATGGCGGCGGCAGAGGTCATCACGTCGTCTGTGGTGATCAGTTGCGCCTTCTTGTTGCCGACGATCTCGCCATAAGCCTTCAGGCCGCGCGCCAGCGCGACGCGCAGGCCCGCCTCGTGCGTGCCGCCATCGCCGGTCGGTACCGTGTTGCAGTAGGAATGGACGAAACCGTCGTCGGAATACCAGGCCACGGCCCATTCGACCGCGCCGTGACCGGAGGATTTTTCGGTCTTGCCGGCAAAGGGCTCGACGGTCACCTTGTGTTTGGAGGCGATGGTCGCTTCGAGATAGTCCCTGAGGCCGCCGGGAAAGTGGAAGGTGGCGACCGGTTCCGGCGCGTTCGGGCCGGTCAGCAGCGAGGGATCGCACTTCCAGCGGATTTCGACACCGCCGAACAGATAGGCCTTGGAGCGCGCCATTGTGAACAGGCGCGCGGGATCGAACGCGCAATTGACGCCGAAAATCGACTCGTCCGGCTTGAAGCGGATTTTGGTGCCGCGCCGATTGTGGACCTCGCCGACTTCCCTCAGCGGACCAAGCGGGATGCCCTGGCGGAATTCCTGGCGGTAGAGACGGCGATTGGTCGCCACCTCGACCTCGAGATGGATCGACAGCGCGTTGACGACCGACGCGCCGACGCCGTGAAGGCCACCCGACGTCTCATAGGCCTTGGAATCGAACTTGCCGCCGGCATGCAACACCGTCATGACGACTTCGACCGTCGACTTGTCCTTGAACTTGGGGTGCATGTCGACAGGGATGCCGCGGCCATTGTCGGTGACGGTCAGATAGCCCTGATCGTCCAGTTCGACCTCGATCCAGGTGGCATGACCGGCGACCGCCTCGTCCATGGAATTGTCAATCACCTCGGCGAAGAGGTGATGCATCGCCTTGTCGTCGGTGCCGCCGATATACATGCCCGGCCGGCGGCGTACCGGCTCCAATCCCTCGAGGACCTCGATGTCGGACGCGTCGTATCCCGTCGATCCGGACGGCGTATTTTTCCTGGCCGCGGTCTGCGGCGACGCGGCTTTTGCCGATGCGGGCTGCGCCGGCGCCTGATCGGGGCGTACTGCCGGCTGTTCGCGCAGATTGGAAAAGAGGTCCGAATTGTCGTCCATGGATCGCCGCATCACAAAAAGAGAATCACTTTCCGAAGATACCGTGTCGCGCAAACGATTGCGACCGCGGGCAGGGCTTCAACCGTTCCCTTAATGTTCCTTTTTGCCACCCGATTGCGGCCGGGGCAAGACAACCAGGACGATACCGGGCGCGACAAATGGCCTGCGGCGGTTGTCGCATGCGGCATGGTCCTGTAGGCCAGACAGAAGAGGGGCAAGCACGACGGAGGTTTTTCACCGGCCATGCATTGCAACATCTGCAACGGAACCGAATTCAGGAACTATCGCGGCCGAAAATCGGAGCTGTGTGCCAATTGCGGCTCCAAGGCGCGCCATCGGGTGGCGCTCGATGTCTACGAACGGTTTCTGTTCCCCATGGCAAGTGACGGCGCACGCCTTCTGCACATGGCGCCCGAGAGGTGCCTCAATCCGATCCTGAAGGAGAAATTCGGCGACGGTTACATCGCGACCGACGCCAGCCCGAGGCGATACCCTCACGCCTCGCCGAAGAAACTGGTGCTGCCGGACGATTTCGACGCCTTCCCGGCGGGCCATTTCGATGCGATCGTGCACAACCACGTTCTGGAGCATATTCCCGGCCACTGGAAGGACCATCTGGCAGGACTGTTTCGCTGGCTGAAGCCGGGGGGCATGATGATCTTCTCCGTCCTAGGCCCCTACAAGGGCAATCCGACCGTGGAAGGCGGCGAGCAACTGGCAAGCGACGCCGAACGGATCGAGCGTTTCGGCTTGAAGGATCATCTGAAGATGTTCGGCGACGATTTCGCTCCGTTCCTGCGCGACATGAAGGGGGCGAAACTGCTAGATGACGGCGTTAGCGACGAACGCCGTGCCGAAATCAGCGTACGCCCCGGCAAGGCGCCCTTCTTCGTATGGCGAAAAGACGCCGCCTGAGAGCGCGGCCCGAGGGAAACACAAGATGAGTTCACCCTATCCGTTGCGTCCCTTCGTGGCCGGACTGCCGGCGACGGTGCCTTTTGTCGGGCCCGAGGCGCAGGAGCGCATGCGCGGCAAGCCGTTCCGCGCCCGCATCGGCGCGAACGAATGCGTGTTCGGCCCGTCGCCGAAATGCGTCGAGGCGATGGCGGAAGCCGGCAAGGAAATCTGGAAATATGGCGACCCGGAGGGCTACGACCTGCGCCATGCCATTGCCGGCCATTATGGTGTGACGCCGGCCCATGTGGTGCTCGGGCCGGGCATTGACGGATTGCTGGGCCACACGACGCGGCTGTTCGTCGAGGAGGGCGTGCATGTCGTGACCTCGGAGGGTGCCTATCCGACCTTCAATTTTCACGTCACCGGGCACGGCGGCACGCTGCACAAGGTGAAGTACCGCGACGACCGCGAGGATCTCGGCGCGTTGCTCGACAAGGCGAGAGAGGTCGGAGCGCGGCTGATCTATCTGTCCAATCCGGACAACCCGATGGGTACGTGGTGGAAGGCCTCCGATATTGGCGAACTGATCGCTCAATTGCCGTCGGACTGCCTGCTCGTGCTCGACGAGGCCTATGCCGAATACGGTCCCGGCGATGCGATGGTGCCAATCGACACTTCCAACTGGCAGGTGCTGCATTTCCGCACTTTTTCCAAGGCTTACGGCATGGCCGGCGCGCGGGTCGGCTATCTGATCGGCGAAGCGGGCCTGATCGCGGAATACGAGAAGGTGCGCGACCATTACGGCATGAACCGCACCGCCGAAATCGGCGCGATGGCGGCGCTCGCGGATCAGGAATGGCTGGCGCGCACCGTGAAGATGACGGCGCAAGCGCGGGAACGCATCGCGGCAATTGCGACAGCGCACGGGCTGGCGCCGATTGAATCGGCGACCAATTTCGTCGCCATCGACTGTCATCGCGACACGGCCTATGCCAAATCGGTGATGGAAGGCTTGCTGAAGCGTGGCGTCTTCATCCGCATGCCGGGTACCGAACCGCTGTCGCGCTGCATCAGGGTGAGCGCCGGTTGGCCCGCCGATCTCGACTGCTTCGAGGAGGTGCTGGGCGAGGTGCTTCGTGAACTCGGCTGATCGCGCGGGAGATTCATTTTCGCGTGCAGGAAAAGCCTGGAAGAGGTTGGCTGCAACGGCGAGCCCTATCCCGAAAGACAAAAAGGGCAGGGCCGCAGCCCTGCCTCTTTTTGTTTGTTGGGGTATCCCGCTGTCCACGAGATCAGGCGATTACGAATGTAAGTCCCGCGAGGGCCGCCACGATCATCGCTATCGATACGATGACAACGCTGGCCGCCGAGTGGTACTCCACCCGTTCACCTCCCCTGACATGATCTTCCGGGAAGGTCATGGTTGGTCCTTTCTCTATCAAGAACCCGCCGAGCAGCTATTTGGGGTGGAAACCCCGGTTGTTCAAGTCTGAACTTTTGACGCAGTGTTTACTTTATTGGTCTTTGTCCGGTGCTGCATCCGAATGAGGGTTTACGGGCTGTCATTCACCTGCCGGCGAGCTCGCCCTGCCACGCAGGCAGGGAGATTTCACAAGATGCTTGAGAGGTTACCTCCCAGCGAGCGAAGAGCGCGCCGCAAAGCGCGCTCGCGCAGGCCCTGGCGAAGCGAGGAACAGCCGTGAGCGAATTGGTTTTTCTCTACTTCACGACGCAGAAATGGCGCTGGCCGTCATAGCCGAGGAAGGTGCCGGAGCGTTCGTCGAAGCTGCGGAACCTCGAGCGGCAATAGTCGTACCATTCAGGGCTCCAGGGTTCGGCTGCCGCGATCTGCTGACCGCCCATGGTATCGTCGTAGGTGACCACGCGCGGATCGCCTGTACCATGACGCGGCGGGTAGGCTTCGACATCGGCCAACGAGCGACGCTCGGGATAGGCGGGACGGATGCCCGACGGCCCGGAATAAGCCGGTCGCGCCGTGTAGACGGGAGCGGAATAGACGGGTTCCTCGTAAACCACGACAGGCGCGGGCTGGACGTAAACCGGTGGCGGCGGCGCGACGTAGACGGGAGCTGCCGGGTAAACGGGCGGAAACAGGGTCGCTCCGACGAAACCGCCGACAAGGCCCGCGACGAAGGGGTCGGCCTGTGCAGGTTGCGTGGCGGCCAGTGTGGTCGTGCCCGCCATGACGGCAAGCGCCAATGCCGCCAGCTTCGCGCGAAGCGGGGATTGGTGGAAGGGGGAACTGACGAACATTACCGGTGTCTCCTTGACGGCCTGCTCTCGACGACGGGCCGATTGGCATTTGTTGCGCGACGCTGCACCGGCGCCCCTCCGGTCACGAGGCTGAATTATCGATGCCAATTGTGGCGCAATGTAGCTGAATGAAAGCTGAATATTCCTGCATTGCGCTCATGGCGCTTCTATCGTCTGCGCAAATGGAATAATGAGCGCCCATGAGCAATTCTCCAGACATCTTGCGCATCGCGGTTGCGCAGCTCGACCCGACCGTCGGCGATGTGGCCGGCAATCTTGCTCTGGCGCGCGAGGCGCGTGCAGAGGCGGCGCGTGCCAGGGCCGATCTGGTGCTCTTCACCGAATTGTTCGTCAGCGGCTATCCGCCGGAAGATCTGGTGCTCAAGGCGTCTTTCGTCAGCGCGTGCATGAAAGCCGTGGAAGAACTCGCCGTCGACACTGCCGACGGCGGGCCGGGCGTGATCATCGGGTCCCCGCACCGTGACAAGACCGGTCTGCACAATTCCGTGGCGCTGCTCGACGGCGGGGAAATCAAGGCCTGGCGCCACAAGGTCGATTTGCCGAATTATGGCGAATTCGATGAGAAGCGTGTGTTCCATCCCGGGCAGATGCCGGGGCCGGTCGATTTCCGTGGCGTCCGGCTCGGACTGCCCGTTTGCGAGGACATCTGGGGCGATCTGGGCATCTGTGAGACACTGGCAGAATCCGGCGCGGAAATGCTGCTCGTGGCAAACGGTTCGCCCTATTACCGCGACAAGATGGACGTGCGTTACCAGATCGCGGTGCGTCAGGTGATCGAGAGTGGCCTGCCCATCCTCTATGCCAACCAGGTCGGCGGCCAGGACGAACTTGTGTTCGACGGTGGCTCGTTTGCCATCAACGCCGATCATGGCCTCGCCATGCAGATGAACCAGTTCGAGAAGAGCATGGTCGTCACCGAATGGCGGCGCGGCGCCGATGCTGAGGGTGGAGGCTGGACCTGCGACAAGGACGTGGCGGCGCGCTTGCCCGATTCGGAGGAGGCGGACTGGCGCGCATGCGTGCTGGGCCTGCGCGATTACGTCAACAAGAACGGTTTTGCCGATATCGTGCTGGGTCTGTCGGGCGGCATCGATTCCGCGATCTGCGCGGCGATGGCGGTCGACGCGCTGGGCGAGGAGCGGGTGCGCTGCGTGATGATGCCGTACACCTACACCGCGCAGTCGAGCCTCGTCGACGCGGAGGCTTGCGCAGAGGCGCTTGGGGTTTCCTACGAAGTCGTGCCGATCTTCGAGCCGGTAGGCGGCTTCCTGAACGCGCTTTCGCCGCTGTTCGAAGGCACCAATTCGGGCGTGACCGAAGAGAACCTGCAATCGCGCACGCGCGGTACCATTTTGATGGCGATCTCCAACAAGTTCGGCTC
>JAGRLL010000162.1 GCA_020441855.1 Nitratireductor sp. | reverse complement strand
TCGAGGAAGAACAGTGGCTCCGCGCCCTGAACGACGAGGTCGTTGACGCACATGGCGACGAGGTCGATGCCGACCGTGTCGTGCAGGCCGGAATCGATCGCCAGCTTAAGCTTGGTGCCGACGCCGTCATTGGCGGCGACCAGCACGGGGTCGGTGAAACCGGCCGCCTTGAGGTCGAACAGGCCGCCGAAGCCGCCGATCTCGGTGTCAGAGCCCGGCCGCCGTGTCGAGCGCACCGCCGGCTTGATCGCTTCTACCAGCGCGTTCCCGGCGTCGATGTCGACGCCTGCCTGCGAATAGGTAAGGCCATTCGTCTCGCCGGGGGGATTGTCAGGTTTCATCGGGGGAGTCCGTTTGTCGTTGCGCCCGCAATACACGGCCCATGGCACGCGCTTCAAGCGCAAACCGGGTGCGGGCGGGTGCGAATGCCGCTTATGAACATGCTACGCCAAGCCAAAACTGTTATGAAGGCGGTTGAATCAAGCCTGCCACCCTGCGGGATCGAACAAGCCAGGACGGGAGCCATCATGAACGAGGCCGCGAAAATAGCCTTGCGACGCCAGATCATGTTCTGGCTCGTGGCGCTTGCCTTCTTCCTGCTCTTCCTGTGGCTGTTTTCCGACATCCTGCTGCCTTTCGTCGCCGGGATGGCGCTTGCCTATTTTCTCGATCCCGTCGCCGATCTCTTCGAACGCTGGGGTTTTTCACGGCTTTTGGCGACCGTCGTCATCCTGTTCCTCTTTGTGCTGGTCTTTATTGTTTCGCTGATGCTGATCATCCCGATCCTGGGTGGCCAGGTCTCGGAATTCCTCGCCTATCTGCCGAAGCTCGTGACCAGTCTCCAGTCCCTGTTCGCCTCGATCGAGAACGACTGGCTGCGCAAGTTCATCGGCATGGAAAGCACGACGCTGCGCGACAATATGGGCGAACTGACGCGTCAGGGCGCGGGCTGGCTCGCAACACTTGTTCAGAAATTGTGGGATTCCGGCAAGGCGATCGTGTCGCTCGCTTCCCTGCTGGTCGTCACACCGGTCGTCGCCTTCTACCTCCTCTACGACTGGGACCGGATGGTCGAGACGGTCGACAGCTGGCTGCCGCGCGACCATCGCGACACGATCCACGCTCTGCTGGTCGACATCAACGAGGCCGTGGCCGGTTTCGTGCGGGGCCAGGGCACGCTCTGCATCATCCTGGGCGCGTTTTACGGCATCGGTCTCACGTTGGCGGGCCTCAATTTCGGCTTGCTGATCGGCCTGTTCGCCGGGCTCGTCTCCTTCATTCCCTATGTCGGTTCGCTCTCCGGCTTCGTACTTTCGGTCGGTGTGGCGCTGGTCCAGTTCTGGCCCGACTGGGTGCCCATCGCCATGGTGGTCGCGATCTTCGTCGCAGGGCAATTTCTCGAAGGCAACATTCTCCAGCCCAAGCTCGTCGGGGGCAGCGTCGGCCTGCACCCGGTCTGGCTGATGTTTGCGTTGTTCGCCTTCGGCTCGCTGTTTGGCTTCACCGGCATGATGGTCGCCGTGCCGGTCTCGGCGGCAATCGGCGTCGTCGTTCGCTTCGCACTTGGCCGCTATCTCGTCAGCGAACTATACTGGGGTCACGGCAAGGGGGCCGGTTCCGACGGCACGGATGCCAGACCCTGACGAGGCCAGATCTTAGCGAGGCCAGACCTTAACGAGAATTGAGCGGCGATGGTTCCCGCCGCAGTACGGTGTACCGAACCATGACCATGCGCCAGATTCCACTGGAACTCCCCGTCGAGAGCGCGCAGGCGCGCGAGGACCTGATCGTCAGTCCGTCGAACCGGCAAGCGGTCGATTTCATCGATGCGTGGCCGGACTGGCCGGGAACGCTGGCCGTGCTCGCCGGCCCCGTCGGATCGGGCAAGAGCCACATGGCAGCGGTCTGGGCCGCGCGCGCCGGCGCGCGGAACTTGCCGATGGCGCGGATCGAGGCGATCGGCGACGAGGTCGAGGCGCTGGAGAATGTCGTGCTGGAAGACGCGCGCGAAGGCGCCATTCCCGAAACGGCCTTGTTCCACCTGATCAACCATCTGCGCGCGTGTGGCGGTCATTGCCTGATCACCTCGCGGCAATGGCCGACGGCCTGGCAGGTCGAACTGCCCGATCTGGTTTCACGGCTGCGCGCCGCCCAGCTTGTGGAACTGGCCGAGCCCGACGATCTCTTGCTGCGCCAGGTGATCGTCAAGCTGTTCTCCGACCGGCAGATCGCGGTCGACCCGGGCGTGGTCGACTATCTGGTGACCCGCATGGAACGTTCGCTGGGGGCGGCTGGCGAACTCGTCGCCGAAATGGATCGCGAGGCGCTGGCGCGCGGCGCCAAAGTGACCCGCACCATTGCTGCCAGTGCGCTTAAGAGTCTTTCAATGGCTTGAACCTATTATGTTTTCGGGAAACGTACTGTTTTCAAATCGTCACAAACGCAGAATAATGCGTGGCAGTTCGTCCGGTCGAAGCTGGCTGGACAATGCGTAACCGCCACAGGGAGGCGGCTTGATGGATGGTGTACGGATCAGCGAAGGCTCCGGCATTCTGAGCGAAGCTCACGAGGCGGTCGACGACAATGTCTTCACCGACCCCGCCCGTTTCATGAACCGTGAATTGTCGTGGCTCGAGTTCAACCGGCGCGTGCTCGAGGAAGCCGACAATCCGAAGAATCCGCTGCTGGAACGGCTGCGCTTCCTGTCGATCTCGGCCAACAATCTCGACGAGTTCTTTATGGTGCGCGTCGCCGGTCTCGCCGGGCAGGTGCGACAGGGCATCGAATCTCGCGCGGACGATGGCATGACCCCGCGCGAGCAGCTTGTCGCGGTAACCGAAGCCGTCGGCCAGTTGCAATCGGATCAGCAGGAGGCCTGGAATCGCCTGCGCGAGGAAATCGAGAAGAGCCGCATCGTCATCGTCGAGCCAGAGGAACTCGACCGCGAGGGACGCGACTGGCTGGAGATCTTTTTCCTGGAATCGGTCTTTCCGATCCTGACCCCGCTGTCGATGGACCCTGCCCATCCTTTCCCTTTCATTCCCAATCTGGGCTATTCGCTGGTCTACGAGCTTGAGCACAATCGCGACGGCGACACGATGACCGCGCTGATCCGCCTGCCGGCCGCGTTGCGCCGTTTCATCGAGCTTCCGCTGAATGGCGGTGGGCCGAATGCGTTCATTTCGGTCGAGGCCGTGATCTCGATGTTCATCGGCCGGCTGTTTCCCGGTTATTCGGTTCGCGGATCGGGTTCGTTCCGCGTCATTCGCGATTCCGATCTGGAAGTGGAGGAAGAGGCCGAAGACCTGGTGCGCACCTTCGAGTCAGCGCTCAAGCGCCGTCGGCGCGGCTCGGTCATCCGCCTCGAAATCGATGCCGGCATGCCGGCCAATCTGCGCGAATTCGTCGCCTCCGAGACCGGCGTCAATTCGGGAGAGGCCTATATCGTCGAAGGCATGCTCGCGTTGCACAACCTGGCCGAGATCGTCTCGGTCGATCGGCCTGACCTCAAGTTCGAATCCTACAATGCCCGCTTCCCCGAGCGCATCCGCGAATTGAACGGCGATTGCCTCGCCGCGATCCGCCAGAAGGACATCATCGTTCATCACCCCTACGAATCCTTCGACGTGGTGGTGCAGTTCATCCGCCAGGCTGCCCGCGATCCCGATGTCGTCGCGATCAAGCAGACGCTTTATCGCACCTCCAACGATTCCCCCATCGTCGCCGCGCTGATCGAGGCGGCGGAAGCCGGCAAGTCGGTCACCGCGCTGGTCGAACTGAAGGCCCGCTTCGACGAGGAAGCCAATATCCGCTGGTCCCGCGATCTGGAACGCGCCGGTGTACAGGTCGTCTTCGGCTTCGTCGAATGGAAGACGCATGCCAAGCTGAGCCAGGTCGTGCGCCGCGAGGAGGGCAAGCTCGCCAATTACGTCCATATCGGCACAGGCAATTATCATCCAGTCACCGCGCGCATCTATACCGACCTGTCGTACTTCACCGCCAACCCGGCGGTTGCCCACGACGTCGCGCAGGTCTTCAACTTCATCACCGGCTACGCCGAGCCCGAACATCTCGAAACGCTTGCCGTTTCGCCGATCACGCTGAAAAAGCGCATCCTCGACCACATCGAGACGGAGATCGAGCATGCCAGGGCCGGCCGCCCGGCGACGATCTGGTGCAAGATGAACTCGGTCGTCGATCCGGAGATCATCGATGCCTTTTACCGGGCCAGCCAGGCCGGGGTTCGCATCGAACTGGTGGTGCGCGGCATCTGCTGCCTGCGTCCCGCCGTGCAGGGCCTGTCGGAGAACATTCACGTCAAGTCGATTGTCGGGCGTTTCCTCGAGCACAGCCGCATCATGTGCTTCGGCAACGGCCATGCCATGCCCTCGCCGGAGGCCGTCGTCTATATCGGATCGGCGGACCTGATGCCGCGCAATCTCGACCGCCGCGTCGAGGTCATGGTTCGCCTTACCAACGCCACCGTCCACCGTCAGGTGCTTGAACAGATCATGCTCGCCAACCTGCTCGACAACGAACAGAGCTGGGAAATCCAGCCCAATGGCGCATCGCGCAGAATTGCCGCGAAATCGGACGAAGAATCGTTTAGTGCTCAGCGTTACTTCATGACCAATCCGAGTCTTTCCGGTCGCGGTGAGTCGCTGAAATACGATGCCCCCAAGCAGTTTACGAATCGTGAGATCGGCCATCTCTGAAACGCTTCGATACCGCCCGGAGATCGGCGCGCAGGGGAGGCTGGGTCAGCGGATCCCCGTTGCCGTCGTCGACATCGGCTCCAATTCCGTGCGCCAGGTGATCTACGAGGGTCTGGCGCGCGCGCCTGCCGTGCTGTTCAACGAAAAGGTGCTGTGCGGGCTGGGACGCGGTATCGCATCGACTGGCAGGCTCGACGATCAGGCTGTAGAGCGCTCCATCGCCGCGCTCCGCCGCTTTCATGCGCTTGGCCGTCAGGCGGGCGTTTCCCAGACTCACATTCTGGCGACCGCCGCCGCCCGCGATGCGGCCAACGGCCCGGACTTCATCGCCCGTGTCGAGGCGCTGTTCGGCCAGAAGGTGCTGGTCCTGTCCGGGCGCGAGGAAGCGATGTACTCGGCCTGGGGCATTCGCAGCGGGTTCCACAAGCCCGAAGGCATCGTTGGCGACATGGGCGGCGGTTCTGTCGAACTCGTCGGCATCAATGGCGAAATCGAGGACGGCATAACCCTGCCGCTCGGCGGCTTGCGCCTTGCCGAAATGTCGGAAGGCGCGTTGCCGAAGGCCAAGACGCTGGTGCGCCAGTCGCTGAAGAAGGCATCGCTTGGCTGGCCGGGCGAAGCGCGCAACTTCTATGCCGTTGGCGGCACATGGCGCTCGCTGTTCAAGCTGCACATCGCCAACACCCATCATCCGCTCAATGTCATCCACGATTACGTTGTCGATGCCAGGCGCTTCACCGCCTTCTGCAACCGGGTCATTGCCAAGGGCGTCGACAATTTCGCCGGTATCGAGGCGGTTTCGCGCAACCGGCGTGCGCTGCTGCCCTATGGTGCGCTCGTGATGGCCGAAATCCTGAAGATGACCAAGGCCCAGTCAGTGATCGCTTCCTCGCTCGGCGTGCGCGAGGGGGTCCTCTATTCGCTGTTGAGCGAGGAGGAGAAGGCCAAGGATTCGCTGATCGAGGCGGCGCGCGACATGTCGGTGCTGATCGCGCGTTCGCCGCGCCATTCCGACGAATTGGCCGAATGGAGCGGCATGGCGTTCGAGCAGCTCGGCGTCGAGGAAACCGAGGACGAGGCACGCTGGCGCGTTGCTTCATGCTACCTCGCCGATATCGGTTGGCGCTCGCATCCCGATTTCCGAGCCCAGCAATCCGTCTCGGTCATTTCCAATGCCGGTTTTGTCGGCATCACCCATGAGGGCAGGGCGTATCTGGCGATTGCCAGCTATCACCGCTATCAGGGGCTGGGCTCCAAGGTCGTCGGCCCCGATTTTGCCAGTCTGGCCTCGCCGCGCGTACAGGCGCGTGCCCGCCTGCTCGCCGCTGTGTTCCGCGTGCTTTACCTTTATTCGGCTTCCATGCCGGGGGTCATTCCGCGTCTTGGGCTGGCGCGCACGGGCGCCGACTCTCTGCAATTGCAAGTTCCCGGCGATATCGCCGAACTTTGCGGCGAGCGTCCGAACGAACGCCTTTCGCAGCTTGCCCGCGAGGCGGGCAAGACGATCGAATTGAAGGTCGGATAAGCCTATTCGGCGGCCTGGCTGGACTTGCGCGCGGGCTTCGGCTCGATCGGAATGACCAGCACCGACTTGCCATCAAAGCCAAGCGCGATCCGGCCGTTTTTCAGGTTCAGCGCGTTTTCGCCGAAAAGTTCCCGCCGCCATCCCTTGAGCGCCGGCACGTCGGCGTGGTCGTCGGCGGCGATGCGTTCCAACTCGTCGACGGTGGCGATCACCTTGGCCGCCACGCCGTGCTTTTCGGCGATCACCTTGAGCAGCACCTTGAGCATCTCGGCCGCCGCGCCCGTGCCTTCCGGCGCATGTCTGGGCGGCGGCAGTTTCGGCAATTGGTCCTTCGGCAATTGCTGTGCCTCGCGCACCACCGCGAGCAACGCCTCGCCGAACCGGTTCCGGTCAAAGCCGCGGGAAAGGCCGCGAAGGCCCATCAACTCGTTCATGTCCGAGGGCGGGTGTCCGCAGATCTCGTAGATCGCTTCGTCCTTGATCACCCTGCCGCGCGGAACGTTGTGGTTGCGCGCCATCTTCTCGCGCCATTCCGCCAGGATCTTCAGCAGCGCGAATTCGCGCGGCTTGCGCACCCTGAGCTTGAGCCGTTGCCAGGCGTTCTCCGGCGGCATGTCGTAGGTCTCGGGCGAGGTGAGGATGTCCATCTCTTCGCTCACCCAATGGGCGCGGCTCTGTTCTTCCAGGTTGGCCTTGATCGACTGATAGACCTGCCGAAGATGCGTCACGTCCGAGATCGCGTACTGTAGCTGCTTCTGCGACAGAGGCCGGCGCTTCCAGTCGGTGAAGCGCGAGGATTTGTCGATGCGTTCCGAGGTGATGCGGAAGACGAGCTGGTCGTAGGAGATCGAGTCGCCATAACCGCAGACCATCGCGGCGACCTGGGTGTCGAAGACCGGATGCGGAATGAGGCCCGCCAGATTGTAGATGATTTCGATATCCTGTCGCGCGGCGTGGAACACCTTGACCACGCTGGTGTCGGCCATCAGCTCGAAGAACGGTGCAAGGTCGATGCCGTTGGCGAGCGGATCGATGATCACCGCGTCATCGGGCGCGGCCATCTGGATCAGGCACAGTTCCGGCCAGAAGGTGACCTCTCGCAGGAACTCGGTATCCACCGTGACATAGGGGCTTGCCGCGAAGGCCTTGCAAATTTTGGCGAGTTCCGCGGTAGTCGTGACTATCTGCATCGGCTTTCTATAGCCAATGCAAATGCGCTTGTCTCCATGAACGAGGCGCGCGATCGCGCCAATTCACGCATCAATTTGCCGAAGGGGATTCTTCTTCCCTTGCTGAATGCTCATCGATGCCGCCAAACAGCCAGCTCATGACCGCAAGCGCCACCAGAGCACCGGCGACCTGCGCCGCGATGAACGCCGGCACATCGTCGGGCCTGATCCCCGAAAACGAGTCGGTCAGACCGCGTGCGATTGTTACGGCGGGATTGGCGAACGAGGTCGAGGCGGTGAACCAGTAGGCGGCGGTGATGTAGAGCCCGACACACATGGCGATCGCGCCCGGACGCGATTTAAGGCACGCGAGGATGGTCACAACCAGCCCGAACGTCGCCACGCCCTCTGCGAACCATTGCGCGCCACCGGTTCTGACATGCGTCGAAAATTGCACGATCGCCTCCTCGAACATGCCATGCGCCGCCCAGACGCCCATTGTTCCGCCGGCGATTTGCGCCACCATGTAAAGAACGCCGTCGCGCGGCGAAACTTCCCGGCGCAGTGCGAAGACCAGCGTGACCGCCGGGTTGAAGTGCGTCGACAGCGGCCCGAACGCCGTGATCAGCACCACCAGGATCGCGCCTGTGGGGATCGTGTTTCCGAGCAGCGCCAGTGCCACGTTACCGCCTGCCAGCCGCTCGGCCATGATGCCCGAGCCGACCACCGTCGCCAGCAGGAAGGCCGTGCCCAGGAATTCCGCAGCAAGCCGCCGGTCCAGGCTGGGCGAACTCACGCCGATTTCCCGATCGCTTCGAGCTTGCGCTTGAGCGCGAGCCTGTCGATGCTTGCAAGCGGCAGATTGACGAAGATCGAGATGCGCTGCTCCAGCATGCGATAGGCTTCGGCGAAGGCGAGCTGGATTTCCGCTTCGCTGCCGGTGGCCGCCGCCGGGTCCGGCACGCCCCAGTGCGCGCTCATCGGCTGGCCCGGCCAGATCGGGCAGGCTTCGGCGGCCGCGTTGTCGCATACGGTGAAGACGAACTGCATTTGCGGTGCGCCGGGCGCGGCGAATTCGTCCCAGTTCTTGGAGCGCGCAAAATCCGTTGGATAGTTCAGCGTCTTCAGGAGTTGCAATGCGTGCGGGTTTACCGTGCCGGTTGGATTTGACCCTGCCGAATAAGCCCTGAAACGGCCCTGGCCCTCGCGGTTCAAAATGGCTTCGGCAAGGATCGAGCGCGCCGAATTGCCCGTGCACAGGAACAATACATTGTAGGCCTCATTCGCCATCGGTTTTCTCCTTATCGGCCCTGTCAGCAGGCGCAGGCGATTTCATCGAGTACGGGTTGGCACAGTTCCGGCTTTCCGCCGCAGCAATCCTCCATCAGGAAGGCGAGCAGGCCGCGTATGCCGTCATAATCCGCGAAATAGCGGATGGAGCGGCCCTCCCTCTCGCTGCGAACCAGGCCGGAGCGCGCCAGGACCGCGAGATTGGCCGACATCGTGTTCTGCCTCACGTCCAGTGCCTCGCCTATGGCGCCCGCCGCCATGCCCTCGGCGCCGGCCGTCACCAGCAGGCGGAAAACGTCGAGCCGGGTCGGCTGGGCCAGTGCGGCAAAGGCCGCGAGTGATTTCAATTTATCCATAAATCATGAATTATGGATATGAATGTCATAGTCAAGCGGGAAATGACCGCCGGCGGCGAAAACGCCGCCTGTGCTGCCGGTCCTGCATCTGCCGTCCGGAACAACCATCCCGACGTTGACCGCATCGGGCGCATGCGCCACATTCCTTTGGCCTGGACAGAGGGCGGAGGTGGTTCGGTGCAACGTCGCCTCGCCGCGATATTCGCGGCTGACATGGTTGGCTATTCCCGCCTGATCGGAATGGACGAGGAGGGTACGATCGCGCGCCAGCGCGCATTGCGCCAGTCGATTGTCGATCCGAATTTGCAGGAAAATGCGGGCCGCATCGTCAAGACAACCGGCGACGGGCTTCTGGTCGAATTCGCCAGCGCCATCGATGCGGTGCGCTGCGCCGTCGCCATCCAGGAACTCGTGGCGCGCCACGAGGAGGAGCTGCCTGTCGATCAGCGTATCCGCTACAGGGTCGGCATCAATCTCGACGACGTCGTGGTGGACGGCGACGATCTTCTTGGCGACGGCGTGAACATTGCCGCCAGGCTGGAGGGCATTGCCGAGCCCGGCGGGATCTGCATTTCCGAAATGGTCCACAGCCATGTCCGCGCGAGACTGGACGCGCGTTTCGAGGATCTTGGCGAGCAAAACGTCAAGAACATCGCCAGACCCGTGCGCGCCTGGCGATGGATCAGGCCCAACACACAGGAGAGCACGCAAGAGGGCACGCGATTGGGTGCGCAAGAGAAGGAAGGATCGCGCATCGGGGCGGGTGGCGCAGTCGATTCGGGCAAGCCCTCCATCGCCGTCTTGCCCTTCACCAACATGTCGGGCGATGCCGAGCAGGAATATTTCGCCGACGGCATGGCCGAGGACATCATCACCGAATTGTCGAAGATGCCATGGTTCTTTGTCGTCGCCCGCAATACCACCTTCACCTACAAGGGGCGTGCCGTTGACGTGAAGGCTGTCGGCGCCGAACTGGGCGTGTCCTATGTGCTGGAAGGCAGCGTCAGAAAAGCCGGCAACCGCCTGCGTATCACTGCGCAGCTCATCGACGCGGCAACCGGCAACCATGTCTGGGCCGATCGCTACGACCGCGAGATCACCGATCTGTTCGACATACAGGACGAGATCACGCAGGCGATCATCGGTGCGGTGGCGCCGGAATTCCTGTCATCGGAAATAAGAAAGTCCCAGCACAAGGACCCCAGCCAGCTCGGGGCATGGGAATGCGTGATGCGGGGGCGCTCGCT
>JAGRLL010000014.1:2680-9578 GCA_020441855.1 Nitratireductor sp. | reverse complement strand
TTCATCGTCGGTGGCGCGATGAGCCCGGTCACGGTCGCCGGCACGCTGGCGCAGGTCCTGTGCGAGGCGACGAGCGCAATCGCGTTCGCGCAGCTTTGCCGGCCGGGCGCGCCGGTCGTGCTTGGAACGTTTGCGACCGCCATCTCGATGCAGACCGGCGCGCCTTCCTTCGGTACGCCGGAACCCGCGCAGGTGCTGATGGGCGCGGCGCAGTTCGCGCGGCGCTACAATCTGCCGTTCCGCTCCGGCGGCGCGCTGACCGGCGCCAAGGTGCCCGACGCACAGGCAGCCTACGAGAGCGCCAACACGCTGTGGCCGGCGATGATGGGCGGCGTCAATTTCATGCTGCATGCGGCCGGCTGGCTGGAGGGTGGCCTGGTGTCGTCCTACGAGAAGCTGGTGATGGATGCCGACCAGCTTGCCGCGCATCAAAAGATGGCGACCGGTATCGACATGAGCGAGAACGCGCAGGCAATGAGCGCAATCCGCGAGGTGGGACCGGGCAGTCATTATCTCGGCGCGACGCATACGCGCGAGAACTTCCAGACTGCGTTCCACGTTTCCAATGTCGCCGACAACAATTCCTTCGAACAATGGGAACTGGAAGGCTCCAAGCACACCGAGCAGCGCGCCAACGAAATCGCGCGGCGCTGGCTGGAGCAATACGAGGCTCCCGCGCTCGACCCGGCCATCGACGAGGCGCTGAACGCGTTCATGCGCGAGAAGAAGGATTCCATGCCCGACGCCTTTGGCTGAAAGGATAGGCGCGCGGACGAGGCCGGAACACGGGCCGTTATCGACGATCAGATCTACGGCGATATCCGCCGCGCCGGCAGCCTGAAGGGAGAATGAGGCATGACGACGGGTTCCTTCGATACGGAGGGCCTGTCGGTTGCGCTCGCGCGCTTCGGCCTCATCACTCGCGGCGGCTTCAATTTCGACAATCGCGAGGCGGTGCCCGCTGGCCCCTCGGGCGCACCCGCGCGCTCGGTCCTGCTCGTCGGCCATGGCGGCGGGACGATCTGGCCGCATTTTTCCGGTTGGCTCGCGGGGCAGGAGGAGAGCCCGGCCAATCCGCTCGACACATGGTCGGCCGCCATTCTGCGGGAGGTCGCCGGCGCATTTGGCGCGCGCGCCGTATTTCCTTCGGACAAACCCTTTCTGCCCTTCCAGCAATGGGCGATGCGCGCCGAGGGATTGAGACCGTCGCCGCTGGGCATGCTGATCCACCCGGAGTTCGGGCTGTGGCATGCTTACCGGGGAGCGCTGCTTCTTGATGTTGAGATTCAGATTCAACGCGACGACGCACCCGTTCATCCCTGCGAGTGCTGTATTGAGAAACCCTGTCTAAGCACCTGTCCTGTCAGCGCTTTTTCTCAGTCAGGCTTCGATGTGGCGACCTGCCGTTCCTGGCTTGATTCAAGTACTTCATGGAATGATTCATCTTCCTCGCACGCCGATTCAATTGCGTCGGGCGGCGCTTCGATGAAGGGGGCGGACTGCATGAACGCGGGATGCCGGGCGCGCAATGCCTGCCCAATCGGCCATGAATATCGCTATTGCGACGCGCAATTGCGTTTTCATATGGCGTCGTTTGCGCGGGCCTGACCGAACTTTCACGTAATTTATCAAAGCCTTCCGGAATCCGGTGCACGCGCACCGGAAAGCCGCATTTGGCCCGCAGGCGGATTTCGTTGTCATACTGTCTTGCAAAAGATATATCTTTAACTAGATATAGCGACAATGAAACCTGTTCATGGAGAGATGCAAATGCATTCATGTTCCGATTATGGAGAGATGCGCCGCGCGCGCTGGATGATGTCCGGGCGTGGCGGCAGGGGACGCGGCTGGCGTGGGGGTCCGTTCGGGCGGCACAGGGGCGGTCCATTCGGCGGACGCGGCTCGCGCATGTTCGATTCCGGCGCGCTGCGCCTCGTCGTGCTCGGCCTTATCGCTGAGGAACCCCGGCACGGATACGACATCATCAAGGCGCTGGAGTCCCGTTTTCAGGGTGCCTACAGCCCCAGCCCGGGCGCGATCTATCCGATGCTGCAAATGATGGAAGAGGCCGATCTTGTGGTCTCGCGCAGCGAGGGCAACAAGAAGCTCTACACGGTCACCGACGAGGGGCGGGCCTATCTGGAAGAAAACCGGGCCGAACTCGACCGCATCAACGCGCAACTCGAAGAGGCGTCGGGCGACATGCAGGGCGTGGCGCTGGGCGATGCGATCCGCGACCTTCGCAAGGCGCTCTATCGCAAGGTGCGTGGCGGGGAGTTGAACGCCGAACAGGCGAAGCGGGCCGTCGACATCCTCAACAAGGCACGCGACGATCTCGACCAGCTGTGATCGATGTTCGACGCACATGAAAGCGCGGGCCGCACCACGGCCCGCGCTTTCCTCTGGCGGATCAGTTCGTTTTCACGACGTGCCAGACACCGTTCTTGCCGTCGCCGGCGACATCACCCGGCGTCTTGTCGGCGATGAAGGTGTAAAGCGGCATACCCTTGTATGCCCACATTCTCGAACCGTCGGTGCGCTCCACTAAGCTCCAGTCTCCCGAGGCCATGGCATCGCCCTCGGCTGCCAGCGGCGGCCAATTAGTGGCGCACTGGTCGTAGCAGTTGGATTTTCCGGCTTCGTCCTTGTCGAAGCTGTAAAGCGTCATGCCATCCATGTTGACGAGTACCTTGCCTGCGGAAGTGTCCATTTCCCTGGCAGGTTCGGCGGCCAGCGCGGCGATGCTGCCGGCAAGCAGGGCGGCGAATGCGATGAAGGCGGTTTTCACGAGATCTCTCCCATCAAGCGGGACGCCGGAATGGCGTCACCTGGGACAAATACGCCGGGGCGCGCCGTTTATTCCGACGGGAGGCGTTCATGTCATGCAGTCTCGATTGCCGGAAGGACTTAATTCGTCAGGCTCGCCGCACCTCTTCATGGACGCGTCGCCGCCAAGCCCCTAGTCTGTCGCTGCGATACGGCCCTTGAGGAGGCAAACGAATGCATGAAGGCGGATGTCTGTGCGGGGGTATCCGCTATTGTGTGTCTGGTGAACCGAACCACGTGATTCTGTGCCATTGCAGATTCTGCCAGCGCGCCACGGGTGGCGCCTATATGGTCGAGACGCTTTTCGACAAGGACGCGTTTACGCTCTCGAAGGGCGAGCCGGCAGTCTATCGTCACGTTTCGGAGGGCAGCGGCAAGGAGGTGCTGGTTCATTTCTGCCCCAATTGCGGCACGAAGACCCATCTTACCTTCGAGCGCTTTCCGACCTCCGTCGGTATCTACAGCGGGACCTTCGACGCTCCAGACTGGTTCGATCGCAATCCGGCGAATACCCAGTACTTCTTCCTTGAGGCGGCGCAGAACGGGACCGTGCTCCCGGCCGGATATGAAGTTTTTCACCGCCACTACTGGGCCGGCGACGGGGTGCCGTCCACCGCGCAAATTTTCGACAGCCCGACCGAGGTAAGCGATACGCTGAAACGGCAAAGTGCGATATTTGCCCAGAAACACGATTCCACGAAATCATGATTCCCCTTTTTTGAAATCAGGACATCCCATGACCAGGCAAGATATCAAGATTCAGACCGAAGACGGCCTTGCCAGGGCAGGCTTGTTCATGCCTGACGGCGCGCCCAAAGCCGGCATTATCGTGTTCATGGACATTCACGGGCCAAGGCTGGCGCTCGACCAGATGGCCGAGCGGCTGGCGAGTTCCGGTTATGCCGTGCTGGTGCCCGATCTGTTTTACCGTTTCGGCGATTACGAACAGTTCGACCCCAAGACGGCGATGGTGGAAGAAGCGACGCGCAACACGTTGAAAGGCAGGCTCGGCGAAACGTCGCAGGAGATGACCGTTCGCGACACGAAAGCGTTTCTCGATGCCTTGTCCGGGCAAGGGGTGGATGGCCGGGCCGGCATTGTCGGCTATTGCATGGGTGGGGCGAGGGCGCTCAACGCGGCGGCCGCGTATCCCGAACGGGTGGCGGCGGCGGCAAGTTTCCACGGCGGGGGTCTTGCCAGCGACGCATCCGACAGTCCGCACCGCGCTGCGGCTTTGCTGAAGAACGTTCGGGTATATGTCGGCGCGGCCGGCGTAGACGGGTCCTTTCCGCCGGAGCAGGCCGGCCTGCTGGCACGGGCGCTGCGGGAAGCGGAGGTCGATTACGTGATCGAGAACTATGTGGGCGTGGAGCACGGCTGGTGCGTGCCCGACAGCCGGGTGCACGACCCGGCGGGCGCGGAACGTCACTGGAAGCGGCTGATCGCCTTTTTCGGGGAAGCGCTGGGTTAACCCCGGCGCCGTCCCCTTCTTTCACGCCTCGGGGCTTCGTCGTTCTGGCCGGAAGTCGTGTTGATCATGGGGCCGACACGCGTTTCGATGGCCTCAAGGCCGGGGCGGGGGCCCTTCACGTGATGGTCGATCGCCGTGCGCATGGCCTTGAGGTGTTCGCAGGTGGTGCCGCAGCAACCGCCGATGATGCGTGCGCCGGCGTCGATGGCCAGGCAGGCATATTCCGACATGGTCTGCGGCGTGCCGTTGTAGACGACCTGGTCGCCCCTGATTTCGGGCATGCCGCAATTGGCCTTGGCGACGATGACCGCATCCGGGTCGGCGGCAGACATGTCGAGGATGGAGGCGAGTAGATCCGACGCGCCGACACCGCAATTGGCGCCGATCCCGTCCGGCTTGACCTCCAGTTCGTTCGCCAGTGCCGGCAAGGCGCCGGGGGCAAGACCCATCATGGTCTTGCCGGCCGTGTCGAAGGAGGCGGTGAAGACATAGGGAAGGCCGGTCTTGCCGGCGGCTTCGGCCGCAGCCCTGATCTCGTCGGGCGAGGACATGGTTTCGATCCACAGCAGATCGACACCACCGGCCTTCAGTCCTTCCATCTGTTCGATAAAGGCTTCGACGGCGACGTCATGGGTCAGCGCGCCAAGCGGTACCATCAATTCGCCGGTGGGCCCGACAGATCCGGCAACGAGCACCTTGTGGTCGGCACCGTCTGCAATTTCGCGGGCCAGTTCGCCGGCGCGCCTGTTCAGATCGAATACACGATCCTGCGCGTTGTGCAGCTTCAGGCGCTGGCGCGTGCCGCCAAAGGAATTGGTCAGGATGATGTCCGCGCCGGCCTCGACGAAGCCGCGATGCAGATCGCGAACCTTGTCGGGGCTCGATTCGTTCCACAATTCGGGTGCTTCGCCGGCGGCGAGCCCCATGCCGAACAGATTGGTGCCGGCCGCCCCGTCGGCGAGCAACACGCCTTTGAGCGCCAGAAGGTGCGCCAGTTCATCATCGGCCCCGGTAGCCGTAGCTGACATCTCGTCCACTTTATTGTTCTCGCTAAATCACGATATAAACATTTCTTTATGTTTATCTAATGCAGCCGCGGTGGGACGTCAATCTGCTGTGCCGAAAACAGTAGGAATGAGGCGTCGGCGAAAACATCCATGAAAATGCGAAAAAAAGCACGCGTTAAGAGCCAGGTAACCCTCTTCTAACCGGCTGTTTACGATATTCGCCTAAAACGGTCTTGCGACGGGGAACAACCGTCCACCCCCGGATCAGGTTATGCGTACCGGGGTGCCCCTTCGGGTACGGGGCTTTCTGCGTCTCAAAACCGGGTTCCTGTTGGCGACTGCCCATTGGAATCCGGTTTTTCCGTTTTTGACCTGCGTGAATTGCTCGCAACTTAAAATATTCTTCTTGCCGCGCCGCCGCCAATGTGCCCGAATGCCCGTCGGGGCGTGGTGTTAATCCGAATCTGCGGATACCAACAATGTATGCGATGGTGCGGGAGTTCCTTGAGCGGCTGGGCTCGGGGGACGAGTTGATCGAATATTCGACTGGCGACAAACGCATTGCAATGGCGGTGCTGCTGTTCAGGGTCGTGACCGCTGACGGCAAGATCCGCAGCAACGAACTGAAGCGCTATCGCCAGATTCTGGAAGACGAACTGGAAATCCCGCCCGACGAAATCGACCTGTTCGAGCGGGTGGTCCGCGACGAATCCGAAGCCGAGCGGTCGCTATTTCCCTTCACGGCCATCGTTTCCAAGATGCCGTTCGAGACCAAGCGCCACATTCTCCAGTTGATGCGCGATCTTTCCGTTGCCGACAGCGAATTGCACGAATTCGAGATCAATCTGGTGGCGCGCACCGCCGAATTGCTGGGCATCGGGCTGGACGACTAGAAGCTTGTGCCGGATCAGCGCTGCGTCGGCGTTTCCGCGCCGAGCCTTGCGAGCGTGCGGTGGAGATCGGGCGCGGCCTCGAGCAATTGCTGCGTATAGGCGTGTGCGGGTTGCTCGAATACCGTCTTGACCGCGCCGTGCTCGACAAAGCGTCCCGCGCGCATGACCAGAACCTCGTCGCACAGCGCGCGCACCACCGACAGATCGTGGGTGACGAACAGGCAGGCGATGCGAAGGCGGTCTCGCAACTCGCTCAGGAGATCGAGAATCTGGGCGCGTATCGACACGTCCAGCGCCGAAACGGGCTCGTCCGCGATGATCAGCTTCGGCCTTATGACAAGCGCGCGCGCGATGGCCAGGCGCTGGCGCTGACCACCGGAAAATTCGTGCGGGAACTTGTTCATGTCGGAGGTCGAAAGCCCGACGGCGCGCAGCGCCTCTTCGACGCGCGTGCGCTTTTCGTCGGCGCCAAGTTCGGGCCGCAGATGCAGGGGTTCGGCAACGAGCCGGGCAACGCGATGGCGTGGATCGAACGATCCGTAGGGGTCCTGGAAGACGATCTGCATCTCGCGGCGCGCGGCCGTGATCTCGTCATGATCGCCACCGGCGATATCGAAGCCATCGAAGGAGAGCGAGCCGGCGGCGGGCTTGTGCAGACCGAGTATGGCGCGGGCGAGGGTCGACTTGCCGCAGCCCGATTC
>JAGRLL010000014.1:0-2520 GCA_020441855.1 Nitratireductor sp. | reverse complement strand
GCCTCGCGCGTGAGGACAGGGGGCGTCGAACGCGCGGGAACGTGTGCGGAAGCCTCGGCCAATTGGCGCGTATAGGCATGCCGGCTGCGGGCCAGCACGCCATGGGTCGCGCCTTCCTCCACCACGGCGCCGTCGCGCATCACGGCGATGCGGTCGGCCATGTCGGCAACGACGCCGAGATCGTGCGTGATCAGGATGAGCGCCATGCCGGTCTCTTTTACGAGACCGCGCAGCAGATCGAGGATTTGCGCCTGGATGGTGACATCGAGTGCAGTTGTCGGTTCGTCGGCGATCAGCAGGCGCGGATGCATGGCGCAGGCGATCGCGATGCCGACGCGCTGGCGCTGTCCGCCCGACAATTCGTGCGGAAAGCGCGACAAGGGAAACTCGGATGGCGGCAGGCCGACCCGTTCCATGATGGCGGCAGTGCGTGTCAGCGCCTCGCGGGCCGGTACGCGCGCGTGCCAGCGAATTCCCTCGGCGATCTGCTCGCCAATGGTCTTGACCGGATTGAGCGCCGTCATCGGCTCCTGGAAAACCATGCCGATATCGTCTCCGCGCAACCGGCACATCGCCCGTTCGGATGCGCCGAGCAGTTCGGCGCCGTCGAAGCGCACGCTGCCGGAGGTGGCGGACAGATGCGGCAGCAATTGCATGACCGAAAGCGCGGTCAGCGACTTGCCGGAACCCGATTCACCGACGACGCCGAGAATCTCGCCCGGTTCGAGCGAGAGGTCGACATCGCGCAGAATGGGATTGTTCGCGATGGACAGGCCGAGGTTTTCAATCTCCAGCAGCGCCATGTGGTCAGCGCTCCCGGTTGAGGCGCGGATCGAGCAGATCGCGCAAACCGTCGCCCAGCAGGTTGAGACCGAGCACGGTCACGACGATGGCCAGTCCCGGAAACAGCGCCTGATAGGGGGCGACGATCATGCGGGTCTGGGCATCGAAGAGCATGCGGCCCCAGCTCGGCATGGGCGGTTGGGCGCCGAGGCCGACATAGGACAGGCCCGCTTCGGCGAGGATGCCGAGCGCGAACTGGATGGTGCCCTGCACCAGAAGCAGGCTGACGATGTTGGGCAATATGTGTTCGACGGTGATGCGCGCCGCGCCCTTGCCGGCGACGCGGGCGGCCATGACGAATTCGCGCGGCCACAGGGCCATTGCGCCGGCGCGCGAAACGCGGGCGAAGACCGGGATATTGAAAATGCCGATGGCGACGATGGCGTTGATCGCGCCGGGGCCGAAGACCGCCGTGATCATGATTGCCGACAACAGCGCCGGAAAGGCGAAAACGATGTCGTTGAAGCGCATCACCGCTTCGTCGAGCCAGCCGCGGCGCGCGGCGGCAATCGTGCCGAGCGGCACGCCGATGCCCATGCCGATGCCCACCGCGACCAGCGCGACGGCGATGGAATTGCGCGCGCCGATCATGATCATCGACAGGATATCGCGGCCGAAATGGTCGGTGCCGAACCAGTGGGCCGCCGATGGGGGCTTCATGCGCTGGGAGACCGGCAATTGCGTGATGTCGTAGGGTGTCCAGAAGAAGGAAACGATCGCCACGCAGGCGATGAAAAGGGTGACGACCAAGCCGGCGACAAAGGAGCGGTTGGAAAGCGCGCGGGCGGCAAAGCCGGGGCGTTGCCCGGCGTGGGAGGCTATGCTCATGCACGTCTCCTCAGACGCGGGTCGACCACGGCGTAGGACAGGTCGACGACGAGGTTGACGACGATGACGCTGGCGACCAGCAGCATGACGACGCTTTCGACGACGATCAGATCGCGCTGGGTGATCGCCTGGAAGACGAGCCTGCCGAGGCCGGGCAGGTAGAATACGTTCTCGATGATGATGGTGCCGGCAATGAGGAAGGCGAATTGCAGGCCGAGGATGGTCAGCACCGGAATGAGCGCGTTGCGGAGCGCATGACGCCAAAGCACCCGGCTGCGCGGCAGCCCTTTGGCGCGGGCGGTACGAATGTAATCCTCGCCGAGCACGTCGATCAGCGCACCACGGGTGACGCGCGCCAGAATCGAGGCCTGCGGCAAGGCGAGGGCGATTGCCGGCAGGATGAGCGCCTTCAGCCCCGGCCACAGACCGGCTTGCCAGCCGGGGAAACCGCCGGCCGGCACCCATCTGAGCCAGACGGCGAACAGATAGACCAGCAGCAGGGCGAACCAGAAATTGGGAATGGCGACGCCGAGTTGCGATACGCCCATGACGATGGCGTCGGCGGCGCGGCCGCGCCTTGCGGCGGCATACAGGCCGACGGGAATGGCGACAACGGTAAGCAGGACCAGCGAGAGGACGGCCAACGGCAGGGAGACGGCGGCGCGTTCGGTTACCAGATCGAGCACCGGCACCGAATAGGTGAAGGAACGGCCCAGATCGCCCATTGCCAGGCCGCCAATCCAGGCGAAGTAGCGCAGCACTACGGGCTGGTCGAGGCCCATCTGACTGCGCAGGGCGGCCACCGCATCCTCGGTGGCGTTCAGTCCGAGCATCAGCCGGGCAGGATCG
>JAGRLL010000161.1 GCA_020441855.1 Nitratireductor sp. | reverse complement strand
TGGCCGTAGCGGCCCATCATGACGACATCCTCGACAAGGACGGGAAAGTTCCAGTCGACATCCTCTGCCTGCGGCACATAGGCAACGAGGTTGCGCTTCAGCGCTTCACGTTCGGGCAGGCCCATGATCTCGACCTCGCCCGTCGCAAGCGGCACGAAACCCATGATCGCCTTGAACAGGGTAGACTTGCCCGAACCGTTGACGCCGACCAGCGCCGTGATCGAGCCGCGCGGAATGTCGAAACTGGCATGCAGCAGCGCCGTGGTGCCATTGCGATAGGTTACGGTGGCGTCGGTGACGACGAGGCCCTGCACGCCGGCATTTCCGCTTTTGCCGCCCTGCCCGCGGTCGATCGTCGCGGCCACGTTCATCGCTTCGACCTCATTGCATCACCTGACCGGTCAAACCCTCCGCGATCGTCCGCGTCGTCACTTTCAGCAGATCGAGATAGGTCGGCACCGGACCCTTTTCGTCGGACAGGGAATCGACATAAAGCACGCCGCCGTAGCGGATACCCGTCTCGCGCGCGACCTGCTGCGCGGGCTTCGCGGACACCGTGCTTTCCGAAAAGATCGCCGGTACATCGTGTTCGCGGATCGTGTCGATCACATGCCTCACCTGTTGCGGAGTGCCCTGCTGATCGGCATTGATTGGCCAGATATAGAGTTCGTTGAGCCCCAGATCGCGCGCCAGATAGGAAAACGCGCCTTCGCTGGTTGCCAGCCAGCGCCGCCCTTCCGGAACCGTCTCCAGCATGGCGTGGATCGGTTCGGTCAGCGCCCGGATTTCGTCCGAATAGCGCGCGGCGTTGGCGTTGTAGGTTTCTGCATTGTCCGGGTCGTGCTCGACGAACGCCGCGCGGATGTTCTCGACATAGATCAGTGCGGCGCTGACCGACATCCAGGCATGCGGATTGGGTTTGCCTTCATAGGGCCCTTCACCGATGCCGATCGGTTCGACGCCATCGCTCAGCACCGCCGAGGGGACATCTCTCAGATTGGCGAAGAACTTCTCGAACCAGAGCTCGAGATTGAGCCCGTTCCACAGGATCAAATCCGCCCGCTGGGCCTTGACGATATCGCGCGGCGTCGGCTGGTAATTGTGAATCTCCGCGCCCGGCTTGGTGATCGACTCCACGCTGGCGGCATCGCCCGCCACATTGCGCGCCATGTCCGCGATGACCGTGAAGGTGGTGACCACCGTCAGCCCCCTGGCATGCGCGGACACCGGCGCCAGCGAAGCGACAACCGCCGTGACTGCGGCAGCAATTGCCATCAGCACAAGGCGGGAACGGAGGGTCTGCGCAACGCGCATCTTAGTTGGTCAACCTTTAATGAGAATAAGTTGCAACTAATGAAATAGCAGATAGCACGCCGCAGTCAAGCCAATTGCGAACCATTCTCATTTTACGGAAGATCGAACCCGGCGCTCAGGCCATCTTTTCGTTCGCCGAGCGTGCGTTGCGTCGCCTGGCCAGATGCGCCACCACGTTCTCGATCATGCGCATGCCGGCATCGCCGCCCAGCGTCATGATCGATTCCGGATGGAACTGCACCGCCGCCACCGGTTCGCTCTCGTGTTCGATACCCATGACGATGCCGTCCGTGGTCTGGGCGGTGATCATCATTTCGCGCGGCAGCCGCACCGGATCGGCGAAGATCGAATGGTAACGCCCGACCGTCACGTCGTGCTCGAGACCGGAAAACACCTTGCCGGGCTTGAGGACCTTGATGCGCGACGGCTTGCCGTGCATCGGGATCGCCAATTGCCGCAACTGCCCGCCATAGGCTTCGGCCAGCGCCTGCAGGCCGAGGCAGACGCCGAACACCGGCAGGTCGCGGCTTCTTGCCTGCTGGATCGTCGCCTTGCAATTGAAGTCGGACGGCGAGCCCGGCCCCGGCGACAACACGACGAGATCGGGCTTCATTTCGTCGAACACATTGTCGGCGACGGGCGTTCTCACCGTCGTCACCTTCGCCCCGGTCTGGCGGAAATAATTCGCCAGCGTGTGGACGAAACTGTCCTCGTGGTCGATCAGCAGGATCGAAACGCCCTCGCCGACCCGCGCCGCCTTGCGGGCTCCCGCGGCCGCGTTGGACTTGCCCGCATCGCGCACCGCCGCCAGCATCGCGGAGGCCTTGAGTTCGGTCTCGTGCTCTTCCTCGACAGGATCGGAATCGAACAGCAGGGTCGCGCCCGCGCGCACCTCCGCGATGCCGCCCTTAAGCCGAACGGTCCTGAGCGTCAGGCCGGTATTCATGTCGCCGTTGAAATGCACCATGCCGATCGCGCCGCCATACCAGGCGCGCGGGCTGCGTTCCTTTTCCTCGATGTAACGCATCGCCCACAATTTCGGCGCGCCGGTCACCGTCACCGCCCAGGCATGGCTGAGGAAACCGTCGAAGGCATCCATATCCTCGCGCAGCCGCCCCTCGATGTGGTCCACCGTATGGATCAGCCGCGAATACATCTCGATCTGCCGCCGCCCGATCACGCGCACGCTGCCCGGCTCGCACACCCTGCTCTTGTCGTTGCGGTCGACGTCCGAACACATGGTCAGTTCGGATTCGTCCTTCTTCGAGTTGAGCAGTTTCAGGATCTGTTCGGAATCCTCGATGGCGTCGCGCCCGCGCTTGATCGTGCCCGAAATCGGGCAGGTCTCGATGCGCCGGCCCGTCACCCGCACGAACATTTCCGGCGAGGCGCCGATCAGGAATTCGTTGTGGCCGAGATTGATGAAGAAGGAATAGGGCGACGGGTTGATCGCCTTGAGCTTGCGCGAAACCGCCGACGGGCTGGTCGTGCATTTCTCGTAGAAGGTCTGCCCCGGCACCACCTCGAAAAGATCGCCGCGCTTGAACTTCTCCTTGGCCGCTTCGACGATCTTGGCATATTCGCCCGGATTATGGTCGCCGCGCGGCGGATCGGTTTCCGCCGGCACGAAGGGATGGTCCTCCCCTTCCCTTGGCAGGCCTTCCGTCGTCAGCTTGCCTTTCGAGTAATCGTAGCGGTCGTGCCAGGCGATCGCCTGGTGATGGTCGACGACCAGGATTTCGTCGGGCAGATACAGCACCACATCGCGCTGGTCGTCCGGCCGCTCGAGCTTCTTTTCGATCTCCTCGAACTGGAAAGCGAGGTCGTAGCCGAAGGCACCGTAGAGCCCGAGATTGGGATCGGCATCGCTGCGGAACAGGTCCACCACGGCGCGGATTACCGAAAACACGGTTGGCGCGCGCGATCGCTCCTCTTCCGAGACGATCCTGCCGCCCTTTTTCACCACGATGTTGACCCGGCCATTGCCGTGCTTCATCGTCTCGACATGCTCGTGGCCTTCAAGCGCCGGCACGATGATGTCGAGCAGCACCAGGCCGCGTTTATTGTAGGCGATGATGGCGACTTTCCGCCCGTTCGCCTCGATGCCGAGAGGCGGATCGACGACCGCCGTGTCCCAGCGCGTATAGCGGCCCGGATATTCGTAATTGGACGAGAAGACCGCGCCGCGCCTTGTATCGATACGCGTCAGCGACGAGTCGATGGCCGTGGCGTAGTCGTCCGGAAAACTCTCGCGGCGCACATTAACCCCGCCCCTGGTCGTGTATTCAATCGGCTGCGAAACCATGGCCTTTTCCCTGTTCGCTCTGCCCGTCGGCAAACAAAAAGCCGCCCGGACTTGTCGAGCGGCTTGATACTTTCCTGAACGCGCGTGCGATCGTCGGCCGCTAGATACGGACCGGCCACCACCAATTGTTTGCGCGCGAAATCGTCATGGACGAATTGATAGCTTCACGCCTGACGGCTTGCAAGCGGTTTTGACGACACGGCCTTGTCCCCTGCCGGCGTGCATTCACCAACGCTGCCGCATCTGGAAGCATCTCCCCGGTCAAATCGCCAACAAGGGATGAAGCGACATGCGTCGAAACCGTCGATTGGGCGTGACACAGATTGCCAGCACGATGATGGACTTCGATTTCACCGGCGGCCTGGGCATCGTCAATTTCAAGGCCGAGTTCTGACGGCAATCTGACTAGTCGACCGCCTTGCCGTTCCGGGTCCAGCCCTCGGCAAGGCTGTCGGACGTCATATTCTCGATGCCGCCGCGATGCAGCCCGGCCTTGAGCAGCCGGACTTCCATCTCCAGTCGCTGGATTTCCAGTTCATACAGCCTTTGGCAATTGAGCCTGCGTCCGGTGCGGCCCAGCGGCACCACGATCCGGCCGTAGACCGCGCCATTGTTGATGCCGCCCAGATCATCCTGCGAGCCGACCACACCCACATCGACATAGGCGCCGTTGCCGGCATTGGACGAACGGCAGGATGTGCCGTCGGATGTGCGAACCTCGTCATAGCCCTGCGGGGACGGCAGCGCTGTCCGCAACGGGTCAGAACGGAGTTGCGCCCATCCTAAAGATCGATGCCGCCATGGACATGCGCCTTGTCCTCCGGCTCGACATGGATGGAGATGCGCGCGCGGGGGATTTCCTTGCGGATCGCCGCCTCGATGCGGTCGCAGATCACGTGTGCCTCCCGCACCGTCATTTCGCCACCGACGATAAGATGAAACTCGACAAAAGTAATCGGCCCCGAAAGGCGCGACCTGAGATCGTGAGCCTGCAGTGCGCCGCCGCCGGCCGCCTCGATCGCCCTTTCGATGGTCTTCAGGGTGTCGGGATCGGGCGCAACGTCCATCAGGCCGCTGATGGACATCTTGAGCAGCCGCCAGCCCGACCACAAGATATTGACCGCGACGACGATTGCCAGCAGCGGATCCAGGATGGAGATGCCCGTGAGGCTCGCCAGGATCACCCCGGCCAGAACACCGCCCGAGGATACGACATCCGCGAAAAGGTGCCAGCCGTCCGATTGCAGCGCGGTCGACTTGAGTTTCCTGCCCCGGCTGATGAGCACATAGCACCAGGCGCCATTGATGAGACCGGCGGCAATGTTGGCCAAATAGGCTTCGAGCGGAACGGCCAGTTCCCGCTCGTGCCGGATCGCATCGAGCGCGGCGGAAATGATCGACCACGCCGCCGCGCCGATCATGATCGCCTCGAACAGGGCGACAAAATATTCTGCCTTTTCATGACCGTAGGGATGGTCGTCGTCCGCAGGCCGGGCGGCGTAGAGGATCGCGAACCAGGCCGCCAGCGCGGTTGCCACGTTCACGATGCTTTCCACCGCATCGGAAAGGAGTGCGACGGAACCGGACCACCACGCGGCGAGCGCCTTCAGCGCCAATACCAAAAGGGCGACGACAATGCTCTTCCAGGCAATGGAGGCGGCGGTGGAATTGTTCAGCAATTCAAACGAACCCTTGCAAGAGGGCTTCAGCCCAGTCTGTTTGATCCAAGCCGTTTATCATTGCCGTGTGGCAATCTAAACCCGCATTGCCGCTTGGGCAGGGTTGCGTTCCCCACCCATCTGCCCGCTACTGACAGCCCTGTGTCAGCAGCACGTCGCAAAGCAGTGTGCACGGCCTTTCTGTCCCCTGCCGTTTTCTCTACATTCCACGCCCATGACGCGCAGCACCCCAATTCGCCGCCCGAAGAAACCTGCACCGATATCGAAGAGCGCGGCGCGCGCGATATGGCTGCGCGCCCAGCGCCTCGACGCAGCCGAGCCTTTCGGCGCCGGCCCACAGGCAACACCCGCCGCGATCGAGCACCTGGGATACGTCCAGATCGACACGATCCACGTCATCGAGCGTTCGCACCATCACATCCTCTTCACCCGCATCCCGAGCTACGAGCACGCCCATCTTCAGCAGGCCCAGAGCGTGGACAAATCGGTCTTCGAGTACTGGACGCACGCGCTTTCCTACGTCCCCACAAAGGACATCTGCTTCTTCCTGCCCGCGATGAAGCGCTACGCCGACTCTTCCAGCAATTGGTACAAATCGGTAACGCCCAGGGAGGTCGGCAAGGTCGTCTCGCGGATCAGGCGCCATGGCGCGCTCACCATCCGCGACATCGACGATGACGTTCTGGTCGACAAGGATCACGCCTGGGCAAGCCGCAAACCTTCCAAGCGCGCCCTCCAGCTCGCCTTCTTCACCGGTCGCCTTGCCATCGCCGAGCGTCACGGCATGGTGAAATCCTACGAACTGATCGAACGCCATTTCGGCTGGGAAAAGCGGCCCCGGCCGTTAAGCGAGGCAAAGATCGACGAATACATGCTTGAGCGGGCGCTCAGGTCAAAGGGCATTGTCAGCCTCGATTCGATCTGCCATCTGCAAGCCGCCCGCAAACCGCAGATCAGGCACCTGATCGACAGGCGCGTGCGCGCCCGAAAACTGGTTCCTGTCGCCGTGGAGGGCGCGGGGAGAACGGAGCACTGGGCTACGCCGGAGACGCTCGACCTGCCGCCTTCGCCCGACGGGCATCTAGTCCATGTTCTCTCGCCCTTCGATCCGCTGGTCATACAGCGCAAGCGGCTCAAACTGTTTTTCGGGTACGACCATCTCTTCGAAGCCTATGTCCCCAGGGACAAGCGCCGGTTAGGCTATTTCGCGCTACCCGTGCTCCATGGAGACGAAATCGTCGCGGCAATCGATTGCAAGACCGATCGCCAGGCCGGCAAATTGCTCATCCAGCAATGGACCTGGATCGGCCGAGGCGAAAAGGCCGAGCACGGGCCCGCGATCGACGAGGCGTTGCACCGCTTCGAGAAATTCCAGCTTGCGGCAACATCGACGGACAATTGAAACGGTCAGTTGGAACTGCTCAGCGTACGCCGCACCGCATCCTTCCAGCCGGCATATTTCGTGTCGGCCTCTGCCTTTGCCATGACCGGAACGAAGCGCTTGTCGAGCGCCCATGTCGCGGCAAACTCGTCCATCCCGGGCCACACGCCAGCCTGCATGCCGGCAAGACAGGCCGCGCCCAGCGCGGTCGTTTCGGTAATCTTCGGTCGGTCGATCGGTGCGCCCAGAATGTCGGCAAGGAATTGCATCGTCCAGTTGCTTGCCGTCATGCCGCCATCGACCCGCAGCACGGTTTCACCGCCACTCCCTGACCAGTCGCCCTGCATCGCTTCGAGCAGGTCCCGCGTCTGGTAGCCGACGCTTTCGAGCGCCGCGCGCGCCAGTTCTGCCGGTCCGCTGCCCCGGGTCAGCCCGTAAATCGCGCCGCGGCATTCCGCATCCCAATAGGGCGCGCCAAGTCCGGTGAAGGCCGGCACCAGATAGACCGACTGATGCGGATCGGCGGCTTCGGCAAGCGCCTGCGTCTCGCCCGCTTCCTGGATGATCTTCAGCCCGTCGCGAAGCCATTGCACCACGGCGCCGGCGATGAAGATCGAGCCTTNNNTCGTCTGCCCGCCCAGCCGGTAGGCGATGGTCGTCAGCAGCCGGTTTTTCGAGACGACTGCTTCGCTACCCGTGTTGAGCAACGCGAAACAGCCCGTACCGTAGGTCGATTTCACCATGCCGGGCTGAAAGCACGCCTGGCCGATGGTCGCTGCCTGCTGGTCGCCGGCCACACCCAGGATCGGCACCGATCCGCCGAGCAATTCGGTACTGCCGAAATCGCCCGCACAATCGCGCACGTCCGGCAGCATCGACATCGGCACGCCCAGCACCCGGCACAATTCCTCGTCCCAGCGGCCTGCATGGATATCGTAAAGCAACGTCCGCGAGGCATTGGTTGCATCGGTGACATGCGACGCGCCGCCAGTCAGTCGCCAGATCAAGAAGGAGTCGACCGTTCCGAAGATGAGATCGCCGCGTTCGGCGCGCGCCCTGGCACCTTCGACATTGTCCAGTATCCAGGCGACCTTCGTGCCGGAAAAATACGGATCGAGCAACAGCCCGGTCTTTGCGGTGAACCCTGCTTCCAGGCTTTCCTTTTTCAGCCGCGCGCAAAGGTCGGCCGTGCGTCGGTCCTGCCAAACGATGGCGTTGTAAATCGGCTCGCCGCTCTTGCGGTCCCACACCAGCGTCGTCTCGCGTTGGTTGGTGATCCCGATCGCGGCGATCGTGGAAACCTCGACGCCCGCCTTTGCAATCGCGTCCTTGCAGGTTGCAAGCGTCGTTTCCCATATCTCTTCGGGATCGTGCTCAACCCAGCCCGAACGCGGCAGATGCTGGGTGAATTCCTTCTGGCTTATGACGGCGATGTTGCAACCGGCGTCGAACAGGATCGCCCGGCTCGATGTCGTGCCCTGATCTATGGCGAGTACGTGGTCGGCCATGCGTCATCCTCCTCCCAATCCGGTCTTTCTGTCCGACGCGCTCAACACGCGCCCCCTGGGACCTGAATATTATCGGTGTGTCGTCCGGGCAATGCAGACATGCCTTTTTCTGCCCTCGCCGAACCCCCACGCGGGTCTTGTGCGGTGCCATTGGCGATACCGCAAACGCGAAATTCATGCGAGGATGGCAAATGCCAATTCGACGAATTTCGGCTTTCCGCCCGTCTGCGAACCAGTCTCTGCAAAGGAAGTGCCCATGAAAATGACCGTTGTCCCCACCGCGCCGATCGAGGGCCAGAAACCCGGCACCTCCGGCCTGCGCGCCCGGACGAAGGTCTTCATGCAGCCGGGTTATCTGGAGAATTTCGTTCAATCGGTATTCGACGCGATCGGCGGCCTTGATGGCAAGACGCTGACCGTCGGCGGCGATGGGCGCTATTTCAACGACAGGGCCATCCAGACCATCCTGAAAATGGCCGCAGCCAATGGCGCGGCGCGCGTCATCGTCGGCCGGGACGGCATCCTGTCGACGCCTGCCGCTTCCGCCGTCATTCGCAACCGCAAGACCGATGGTGGCATCATCCTGTCGGCAAGTCACAATCCGGGTGGCGAAACGGGCGATTTCGGCGTCAAGTACAACATCGCCAATGGCGGCCCGGCGCCTGAATCGGTCACCGGGGAAATCCATCGCCGTACGACAATTATCGACCATTACAATATCGCCGAAGCGCCCGATCCCGACCTTTCGCGCCTTGGCGAAACGCCTGTCGGCGACATGACGGTCGAGGTGATCGATCCCGTCGAGACCTATGCCGGACTGATGCGCTCGCTGTTCGATTTCGAAGCGATCCGCACACTCTTCGCCTCTGGCTTTGCAATGCGGTTCGATGCCATGCACGCTGTCACCGGCCCCTATGCGAAAGCGATCCTCGAAGGCGAGATCGGCGCACCTGCCGGCACGGTAACCAATGCCGTGCCGCTGCCCGATTTCGGTGGCCACCATCCCGATCCGAACCCCGTCCATGCCGACGCGCTGATGAAGGAGATGTTTTCCGCCGCAGCGCCCGATTTCGGCGCGGCATCCGACGGCGACGGCGACCGCAACATGATCGTCGGCAGGAATTGCTACGTCACGCCTTCCGACAGCCTCGCGATACTGGCCGCGAACGCCACCCTCGCGCCGGGCTATGCGAAGGGCCTCGCCGGAATTGCCCGCTCCATGCCGACCAGCCGCGCCACTGACCGGGTAGCAGGGAAACTCGGCATCGTCGCCTACGAAACGCCGACGGGCTGGAAGTTCTTCGGCAATCTGCTCGACGCCGGCATGGC
>JAGRLL010000160.1:1447-29627 GCA_020441855.1 Nitratireductor sp. | reverse complement strand
GAATGGAAGGTGCCGAGCCAGGGCATGCCCTCGATTCTCTCGCCGACGAAGGACGCGATGCGCTCCTTCATCTCGCGGGCGGCCTTGTTGGTGAAGGTGACGGCGAGAATCTGGCTCGGCCAGGCCCTGCCTGTCGCAAGGATGTGCGCGATGCGCGCGGTCAGCACCCGCGTCTTGCCGGTGCCCGCGCCGGCGAGCACGAGCAGCGGACCTTCCGTGGTTTCCACCGCATCGCGCTGTTCCGGGTTCAGTCCGGCGAGATAGGACGGTTCTCCGCCACCCTGGCGGCCTGCGAGCGCGCGTGCGGCGATGCCCGAAACCGGGCCGCCCCGGCCAGAGCCCGGCTGTGTCGCGGGCTCCCCGAAAAAGGGAATATCGTCATCGTCATGTGAGGAAGCGGACATTCCCGCAATCTAGTGATTCCGGACCGAAAGGGAAGAAGGGGCCGGACGCCGATTTCCACATGCCCTGTAACGCAAGGTTGAATGGAACATTGCACGCACTTGCATAATCTTCACGGCGGGCGAGCCGTATGCAGGAGAAAGTACCCATGACCGGACAGAATGACACGAAGGTTGCGATTACCCAGGCGATGATCAACGCCTATGACGAATACACGCATCTGACCCTCGACCGGCGCGGCTTCATGGACAAGCTGACGAAGCTTGCCGGGTCGGGCGCGGCGGCGGCGGCGATTGCGCCGATGCTGGCGGCCAACAGCGCCCAGGCGGCGATGGTTGAGGCAGACGATGCCCGTATCGTCGGCGAAGAGGTCAGTTTCGAGGGCGCGATGGGTGCGGTCTCCGGCTATCTGGTCAAGCCTGCCGCACAAAGCGGGCCGCTGCCGGGCGTCATCGTCATTCACGAAAACAGGGGCCTGAACGAACATATCAGGGACGTGGCACGGCGCATGGCTCTGGAAGGCTTCGTCGCGCTGGCGCCCGATTTCCTTTCCGATGCCGGCGGCACGCCCGGAGACGAGGACAAGGCGCGTGCGATGATCGGGGAGCTCGATGGTGGGCAGACAGTCGAGAACGCGGTCGCGGCGGCAGGCTGGCTCCAGGCGCGCGACGATACGACCGCGAAGGTCGGCGCCATCGGGTTTTGCTGGGGCGGGGGGCTGGTCAACCAGCTGGCGGTCACCTCTCCGGAACTCGCAGCAGCCGTGCCCTATTACGGGCGCCAGCCGAACACGGCCGACGTCGTGAAGATCAATGCCGCCGTGCTGGCGCATTACGCCGGGCTCGACGAGCGCATCAATGCCGGGATCGAGGCCTATCGCGAGGCACTGCAAGCCAATGGCAAGGACTTCACCTTCCATGTCTATGATGGCGTCAACCACGCCTTCAACAACGACACCTCCGCAGCGCGCTACGACAAGGCGGCAGCCGACCTCGCCTGGGGCAGGACGGTGGCGTTTCTCAAGGAAAAGCTCGGCTAGGCGCGCGCCCGGCAGCCGGCAACGGTCATTTGTGCAAATCTAGCTATTGGATTCACGGCTTGGATACCTCGAGATGATACTTCCACCCTCTGAATAGCCGTCGAAAGCAGCGCCACTCCATGGCACGTGCTGCCTGTCTCGGCCCTGCTGAATGCCGGTCTGTGGCTCAGTTGTCAGGGGGGAACATGTCTCGATTGCGCGCTCTTTGTTCGCTGTCGGTGGTCCGGACCGCCGCAATTGTTGTCGCGCTCGCAGCGGCCTCGTTTCCGACAGCTTCGCGGGCCCAGACCGATCAGGCCGGATCGACACTTCGGATCGGCGGAACCGGATCCGCGCTGGGTGCGATGCATCTGCTCGCGCAAGCTTTCATGAAGACGCATCCCGATGTTCACGTGAGCATACTGCCGAGCCTCGGTTCGGGCGGTGGAATCAAGGCGCTTGCAGCCGGCAAGATCAACATTGCCGTCAGCGCCCGACCGCTCAAGGACAAGGAACGCGCGATGGGTATCCGGGCAAGCGAATATGCCCGTACACCCATCGTGTTTGCCACGCGCTACGACAACATGGCGGAGAGCCTTGCACTGAAGCAGATCGAGGCTGCCTATTCGAGCGAACATGCCAATTGGCCGGACGGCACGCAAATACGCCTCATCCTGCGACCGGCCACGGAAACCGACATCGAGCTGGTCCGCGGCATGTCGCCGGTGATGGATGAGGCAGTCGAGGCCGCCCTGAAACGCAGCGAATTGTATGTGGCGATCAACGATCAGGACAATGCCACGGCGCTGGAAAAGGTTCCCGGTTCGCTTGGGCTGACCAGCCTGGGCCAGATTCTGACGGAAAATCGCCGGATCAAGCCGCTTGCGCTCGATGGTGTTGAAGGAACGCCCGACGCCCTGCGGTCTGGTTCCTATCCCCATGCCAAGGTGTTTTATCTGGTGGAAAGGTCGGAACCGGAACCCGCCGCTACCGCTTTTGCCCAGTTTGTTCGCTCCACCGAGGGACAGGCCATCCTGGTGGCGAACGGTCACCTGACGGCCGGCGCGGCCCAGGCACCCGTGAAGACTGACATGTCAGTCGGGCAATAGCGAGGTTGGCAATGGAGAGCAGCGGGGCACTTGTCCGCCTGGCCAAATGGCTGGGCCTGCTCACGGCGCTGCTGATTTCGTTCGGCACCCCGGCGGCCTATCTCCATTTCGGCTACCAACGCGTCGATGGCGAAGTTGCGGGCGAGATTCGCTACAAGGCCCAACAATTGTCCCAACTAATTGGCGGCAACCCGGAATACTGGCAGTTTGAAGACCTGCGGATCGGCGAACTGATCAAGCAGAGCGGAGAGGGGGACTATACCGGCCAGAGCCGCGTTTTCGACAGCGCCGGCAATCAGGTCGTTCAGGTCCCTGCCGAAACGCCCGACTTCACCTGGCCGACCCTGACGCAACGAAGACAGCTTTTTGACTATGGGGTTCCGGCCGGGGATATCGAGATCACGCATTCCCTGAAACCGCTCTACCGGCAAACCATTCTGGTCGCCATGGGCTCGCTTGTCCTGGGCTTCCTGACTTTCTGGGCGTTGCGTATGGTTCCGCTTCGCCTCCTGCAGAGCGCATGGAACCGGATCAGCTATCTGGCCAGCCACGATGCGCTGACGAACCTGCCCAACCGGGTGCTGTTCATCGACCGCCTGCAGCATGCGCTGGCGGGCTCGGTCAGAGGGCATTCGCTTGTCGCGGTCTATTCTCTCGATCTCGACCACTTCAAGGATGTCAACGATACCCTTGGCCATGCAATGGGAGATCTCCTGCTCAAGCGCGTGACGGAGCGCGTGAAGACATGCCTTCGCCAGGACGATACCCTGGCGCGTCTTGGGGGCGACGAGTTCGCGATCATTCAGACCGGTCTCGATGAGCCCCGGGCGGCTTCCGTTCTGGCGGAGAGAATAATATCGGTTTTGAGCAAGCCGTTCGAGCTGGACGGTAACGAGGCGGTTATCGGGGTCAGCATTGGCATCGCCATGGCCGCCGGCGACGACGCGACGGATTCAGACGAAATCCTCAAGGGTGCCGATTTGGCGCTCTACAAATCCAAAGTCACCGGCCGCGGCAATTACCACTTTTTCCGCGATGAGATGGACGCCGAACTCAGGGCGCGCAAGGCCATGGAGGCGGATCTTCGGAAAGCATTCAACGACGAGGAACTCGAGGTTCACTATCAACCTCAGGTAAGCTTGGACGCCGAACGGATTACGGCGGTCGAAGCGCTTGTGCGCTGGCACCACCCCGAACGAGGCGATGTCCATCCCAGCGAGTTCATCCCGGTCGCAGGCATGATCGGGCTGATCCGGCCACTCACCGAATGGGTGTTGCGAAAGGCATGCGGCGATGCGCTGAATTGGGCGCCCCTCAAGGTGGCGGTCAATTTGTCGCCAAGCCTGTTCAAGCAACCGGGTCTTGTCGTCATGGTGGAGCGAGTGCTGAAAGAAACCGGCTTGCCCCCGGATCGGCTTGAACTCGAAATAACCGAAGACATCCTCATCGACGAGACGGAAAGGACGCTCAGTGTCCTGTCCCGTCTGAAAAAACTGGGCGTCCACATCGCGATGGACGATTTCGGAACCGGCTATTCGAGCTTGAGCTATTTGCGACAGTTCCCGTTCGACAAAATCAAGATAGATCATTCGTTCATCAGCGAATTCGAGAACAACGAGGATGCCCAGGCTATCGTCCGCGCCATTATCGGCATGAGCCGTGCCCTCAAGATGCGGATCAACGCCGAGGGGGTGGAGACGGTCGAGCAGGCAGAATTGTTGCGGGCGGCGGGTTGCGAGGAAGTCCAGGGATTTCTCTACGGACGGCCGATGAGCAAAAACGATATGGAAGCCATGCTCGACTCTCCCGCGATCGACGACGCCGCGAAAAAGGAAGCGGTACCCCTGCGAGCCTGAGGCCGACCACCGCCTTGACATCGTGACGGCGAGGGGCAGACTGCGCCGATCCATCCTGCGGGGCGCGCTTCAGGCCCCGCCATCCCTCAAATCACGGAAACGCCATGCAATACCGCAAGCTCGGACGCTCGGGCATCGATGTCAGCCGCATCTGTCTTGGAACCATGACCTGGGGAACGCAGAACGACGAGGCGCAGGCCCATGAGCAGATGGATTATGCGCTCTCCCGGGGGATCAATTTCTGGGATACGGCGGAGATGTATCCGACCACGCCGCGCACGGCGGCAACAACCGGACGCACCGAGGAGATCGTCGGAAGCTGGTTCGCGAAGACGCGCCGGCGCGACGAAGTGGTGCTGGCAACCAAGATCACCGGCGAGGGCAACAATGACATACGGAGCGGCGAACTGATCACGGGCGATTCGATGCGCCGTGCGCTCGAAGGCAGTCTGAAGCGGCTGAAGACCGATTATGTCGATCTTTATCAACTGCACTGGCCCAATCGCGGTTCCTATCACTTTCGCAAGTTATGGCAGTTCGACGCGACGGGGCAGGACAAGTCCGGCGCGGTGCAGGAAAACATACTCGACGTGCTGGAAACCGCCGGCGAATTGGTCAGGCAGGGCAAGATCCGCACACTCGGCCTGTCGAACGAGAGCGCCTGGGGCACGATGCAATTCCTGCAGGTTGCCGAAAACCACGGTCTGCCCAGGGTGGCCAGCGTGCAGAACGAGTACAGCCTTTTGTGCCGGGTGTTCGACAGCGACATGGCGGAACTCAGCCATCACGAGGATGTCGGGCTGATGGCGTTCTCGCCGCTAGCCGCCGGCCTGTTGTCGGGGAAATATCTGTCAGGCGAGGTGCCGGCCGGTACGCGGCTGTCGATCCAGCCCAGCTTGAATGGCCGCTACAATGAGTATTCGCGTCTGGCGATTGCCGCCTATGCCGAGGTCGCGAAAAAGCACGGCCTGGACATGGCGCAGATGGCGCTGGCCTTTTGCCTGACGCGGCCGTTCACGATGTCTGTCATCGTCGGCGCGACGTGCATGGACCAGTTGAAGACCGATATCACCTCGATCGAGGTCGAACTCGGCGAGGATGTGCTCGCCGATATCGCCGAAGTGCGCCGCCGCCATCCGATGCCGATATAGGCGCCAGCATGCGCGTCAGTGCAGATGCGCCTCGCGGCTTTCCTCGATCAGCGCGGAGTTGAAATATCGCAGCGCATGGACCTGGCTTGCCCAGCCGGCGAGCTTCTTTGCGTCGCCGGCGCTGGCGACGGGCAAACGGTCGTAACCGCCCTTGTCGAACAGCCGCAGCGCGTGTTCGAGCGTATCGCCTTCGCGCAGTACGGGAAGTTCTTCCGACAGTTCGGACAGGTCTTGCGGATCGCTCTCGCCCCGCGGCGTCATGAAATCGCGAACGCGGCGCACCCGCACAACATGCATGTGCGGTCCCTCGCGCAGGAAGACGCCACGCATTTCAAGCTGCCAGTGGAAGAAGGAATGGCCGTGCAGGGCGTTGTTGATGCCGTTCGACACCGAGACGGCGAGCAGGAGCGCAATCGACAAGGCGTAGCCGCCGGTCAGTTCGAACACCATGACGGTCGTCGAGATCGGCGCGCCTAACACGGCGGCGGCGACCGCGCCCATGCCGAGAATGGAATAGAGCCCTTCACTCGATGCCATGTCGGGGAAAACGGAGGCGGCGATCAGCCCAAAGGCGCCGCCGGCCATCGCGCCCAGATAGAGCGAAGGGGAAAAGATGCCGCCGCCGAAGCGCGAGGCCAGCGTGATCGCGGTCGCCGCCGTCTTGGCGACCAGGAGCATGAGCATCAGGCCAAGCGAGAGTTCGTTGCGCAAGGCCTGGTCGGTAGCCTCGTAGCCGACGCCCAGGACCTGCGGAAAGGCGAGGGCAATCGCGCCCACCGCCACGCCGCCGATCACCGGGCGCAGCACGATGGGGATCGTGACGTTGCGCGCGACATAGTCGGCGGCCATCAGCGAGAACTGGAACAGGACCGAAACAAGGGCGCAAACCAGGCCGAGCAGGGCGAAAGCGGGGAACTCCCAAAGGGAGGTGATCTGGTAGCCCGGAATCGTGAAGGCGGCGACATCGCCGAACCACAGGCGCGAGAGGATGGTGCCCGAAACGGAAGCGAGCACGATCGGCACGAAGGCGCGCATGGCATAATGGCCGAGGATCACCTCGTGGGCGAACAGCACGCCGGCGATGGGTGCGTTGAAGGAGGCGGAAATGGCGGCGGCGACGCCGCAGCCCATCAGGGTTCGCCGTCCCCAGTCGGGCAGACGGAGGAAGCGGCCCGTCGCATCGGCGACGGCGGCACCCAGGTGCACGACCGGACCCTCGCGGCCGGCGCTGGCGCCTGCGCCAAGCGAAAGCGCGGTGGTGCCGGCGGAGACGAGCGCGTCCCGCAGCCCGAGGGAGCGCCCGGAGCCGGCGCGCGTCTCAATGACATCGGCAACGGCGTATGTGCGCCGCGCCGGCAACAAATAGCGCAGGATGATCCCGACGAGCAGGCCGCCGCCAACAGGGCCCAGGAACAGCATGTACCAGGGCAGTTCGCGGGCGATCGAGGCAACCCGCTCCGAGGTGCTGCCCAACCAGGCGAGTTGCACCCAGCCGATGGTTTCGCGGAACACGATGGAAGCGGCCGACACCGCGAGGCCGGCGACAAGCGCCAGCAGCCACATCTGCGGCTGGTGCGAGCCGAGCCAGGCACGCAGGTTCGGCTCGACCCATTTGAGGAGGATGTTGGGCAGTCGGCGAATGATTTCCGGCATGTTGGCGTATTCCCGGTTCTCCACCCGTGTAGCGCCGCGGGCGCGGACATGCAAAGCGCTGCCGACCTTGTGCCGGAAATGGCGGCCAGGCGGACGGGATCAGGCCGGTTTGCGGCGCAATTCGATGTTGCGCCCGGCACGGTCGGGCCATGGCAGGCCGGCATGGGCCTCGCGCATCGCCTCGACCCTGGCGAGCACGTCGGAAGGAAAGGGCGAAACCTTCGGTCCGCTCATGTCGATGTGAAGTGTGAGCACTTCCGCGGTGGCGGCCAGCCAGCCGGTGAGGTGCACCAGTTCCTGATAGATGCGCAGGCGTTTGTCGTCGTGTTCGAGAAGGTGGAAGCGACAGGTTACCTGGTCGCCCAGATGCAGTTCGCGAACATAGCAGACGTGAATTTCTGCGGTGTAGACGGTTAGCCTGCGCTCGCGCGCATAGTCGGGGCCGATGCCGAAAAGCGCGAAAGCCTCGTCGGCGCACCGGTCGAACAGGACATTGTAATAGGCCATGTTCATGTGACCGTTGTAGTCGATCCATTCCTTCTCGACCGCCAATGGCCGCGAAACGAAGGGGGCGGCGATGGAGCCGGGTGGCGTGTTTGGCATGATGTCGGAATTTCCCTGGGTATGAATGGCGGTAAACTATTGGCAAACAGATTATTTCTTTGCCTTGCGCTGGACAAAGCACATAGCTTTGGCAGACTGGGTCCTGGCGGATTGATCCTGGCAAACTAGCCGATGAAGCCGACAAGACAAGAAGGAAGACGGATGGCCGGTTCCATGACCGGCACGAATGTCGGGTTGCGGGTGGCGCGGTCCGGACATTCAGGCCAGTCCGGCCGGTAAGTGGAGGGGAAGCAAGTTGGCCCTAGCCGATCTCGAGACGCTTGCCCGCAACGAAAGCGGGATCGCGTCGGCTGTCGCGATACTCAAGCAGCTTTTTGGCGAGCGTCTGAAGACCAGTCAGGCGATGCGCGAGCAGCACGCCCACACCATAACCTACATTCCGGGCCAGTTGCCCGACGCGGTGGTCTTTGCCGAGAGCGAGGAGGATGTGCGCGAGACGGTGCGCATCTGCGCCGAACACCGGGTTCCGGTCATTCCCTTCGGAACCGGCACCTCGCTGGAGGGTGGCGTCAACGCGCCGGCCGGCGGCATTTCCATCGACCTTGCCGGCATGAACCGCATCATCGCCGTGCATGCCGAGGACCTCGACGTCACCCTGGAACCCGGCGTGACGCGCGAGGCGCTCAACAACCATTTGCGCGACATGGGCCTGTTCTTCCCGATCGATCCCGGCGCCAATGCCTCGCTCGGCGGCATGGCGGCGACGCGCGCTTCCGGCACCAATGCGGTGCGCTACGGCACGATGCGCGACAATGTCGTTTCGCTGTCTGCGGTCATGCCGGACGGGCGTCTGGTTCGGACCGGTGGGCGCGCGCGCAAGTCCTCCGCCGGCTACGACCTGACGCGGCTGCTGGTCGGTTCGGAAGGCACGCTCGGGATCATCACGCAGCTGACGCTCAGGCTTTACGGCATTCCGGAAGCCATGTCGGCGGCGATCGCCTCCTTTCCCGATGTGGAATCGGCCTGCAACGCGACCATTCTGGCCATGCAGAGCGGCATCCCGATGGCGCGCATCGAATTGATGGACACGGAATCGGTTACGGCCGTTAACGCCTATTCCAAACTCGACATGCCGCAGCAGCCTCTGCTGCTGCTCGAGTTCCACGGCTCTCAGGCCGGGGTGAAGGAACAGGCGGAAAGTTTCGGAGAGATCGCGTCCGAATGCGGCGGCACGGGTTTCAAATGGGTTACGAAGCCGGAAGACCGCAACCGTCTGTGGAAGGCGCGCCACGACGCCTATTGGGCGATCAAGGCGGCAACGCCAGGCAAGCAATCCTTCCCGACGGATGTGTGCGTGCCGATCTCGCGGCTTGCCGAATGCGTCACCGAGACCGAACGCGACATCAAGGAAAACGGTTTGTTCGGGCCTATTGTCGGTCATGTAGGCGACGGCAATTTCCATGCCTCGATCTGTCTCGATCCCGCCGACGCCGACGAGTTGCGACGCGCGGAGGACGTGATGGAGCGCCTTGCGATGCGGGCGCTGGCGATGGAAGGTACCTGCACCGGGGAACACGGCGTCGGACAGGGCAAGCGGCGCTTCCTGCGGCTCGAGCACGGCACCGGATCGGATGTCATGGCGGCGATCAAGAGGGCGATCGATCCCGACAACATCATGAATCCCGGCAAGGTGGTGACACTGACCTGAAACGGCCCGTGGCGGGCATCGACGGAGGAAGCTGAGACTGTCCCGGCTATTCGTGCTTTTCGGCGGTTTGATCGTGGTGGCGTTGTTCGCCGCGCTGATCGCGCCGTTCTTCATCGACTGGACCGCCTATCGCACCGCTTTCGAGCGCGAGGCGACGCGTATCCTCGGCCAGCCGGTGCATGTCGCCGGCACGGCAAAGGTACGCATCCTGCCTTTGCCTTCGGTGACCTTCACCGACCTGACCGTGGGGGAAAATCCCGACGGCACGCCGATGATGACGGTGGAATCCTTTTCCATGCATGCCGAACTGATGCCGTTCCTGTCGGGCCAGGTCAGGATCGTCGACATGCTGCTTCAAAAGCCGGACCTGTCGGTGACGGTGGGCGAGGGCGGGACAGTGGCCTGGACGGCGCGCAAGGAATTGCTGGTCGATCCGGGAAAGGTGCATGTCGAGAACCTGAAGATCGAGGACGGATCGCTCAGGATCGAGGGACTGGCCGGCGGACGCGTCATACGCGGCGACGGATTTTCTGCGCATGTCAGCGCCCAGTCGCTGGTCGGTCCCTGGCATATCGACGCCACCGGCAATATCGACGGCGTACCCGTCGCGGTGGGCCTATCCACCGGCCGGATGCAGGACAAGGGCGCCATCCGCGTCAAGGCGGTGGCAAGGCGCGCAGGTCACCCTTACCGGCTGACGCTCGACGGTCCGTTGTCGCTCAAGGAGGACGTGCTTTCCTGGGACGGCGAATTCGAGGTGCAGCCTTCGCAGGAACCGGTGGTGCCGGGCGAGGGGATCCTTACCGAGCCATTGCCCGTTCGGGTCTCGGGCAGGTTCGCCGCCACGCCGCAGGCTGCCGAACTGCCGGAATACCGCATGGAAGTCGGTTCGCGCGACGACCCCTATACGATTACCGGAACGGCACGCGCCAACATACGCGAGGAGGTCGCCTTCAAGGCGACGGCAGATGGCCGCCAGATCGATCTCGACCGCTTGCAATCGGCACCCGATGCCGAAGGCGGCGAGGTCAGCCTCGAACGCCGCGTCGCGGTGCTGCGCGATCTCATCGACCGGATTCCGGTTCCCTCGGCGCAGGGCTCGATCGACCTGTTGCTGCCCGCGATCGTTGCCGGCGACACGGTGATCCGCGAAGTCCGATCCACCGTCGAACCCGACCGGGACGGATGGCGGGTGCGCGCCTTCAAGGCGCTGCTGCCCGGCAATACGACGGTGGAGGCGCGCGGCAGGCTGGGAACGGGCGGCGATTTCGGCTTTTCCGGACACATGGTGCTCGCCTCGCGCCAGCCGACCGGCTTTGCCACATGGCTGGCGGGCAAGTCGAACGCGCAGCTGAGGCAACTCGGCCGGGCCGGTTTTTCGGCGGACGTCACCTTCTCCGACAGCCAGACGAGTTTCGACAATCTGGAACTTGTGCTCAACGAGGCGAAGTTGCGCGGCAAGCTGCAACGCCTTTCGCCGATTGCCGGCAGGCAGGGAAGCAGGCCCGCCATCGTCGCGGAACTCGCCGGCGATACGATCGACACCGACGATCTGATGGCGATCTATTCGCTGACCGAGACGCAGGACGGCAAGGCGCTGACCGACCACGATCTCGACATCACGATCCAGGCCAATCGGCTCGAGGGCATGCAATTGGCGGCGAGCGGGGTCAACGCCCGGCTGCGCGTCGCCGCGGGTTCGGTCGCGGTCGACTTTCTCGATATCGGCGATTTTTACGGCGCGCGGATTGCCGGTTCCGGCAGGTTGAGCGATCTGCTGGGGCAGCCGGGCGGCCGTCTGGAACTGACGATGGCCGCGCCCGATGCTTCGCGTCTGGCTTCGCTGGCGCTCGATCGGCTGGGCGAAAACCGCTTCGTCGCGGTGTTTGCCGGCGACCCGGCCTTGAGTTCCAACCTGTCGCTCAACCTCGAAGTCGAGGCGCGGCCTCAGGATCGCGTTTCCAGGGGTGCCCTGACGCTGACGGGCGAGGCGGGCGGCACGTCGTTTTCGGTGCGCGACCGTTTCGAGGGGCGGCCGGCGCAATGGCGCGACGCCATCCACGAATTCTTTGCCAGGTTCGAGCAGGAAGACCCGCTGGTTCTGGCGCGACAGTTCTCGCTGCCCGTTGCGCCGATTGGCGGGCAGGGGCCGGTGACGGCAAGCGCGGAACTGTCGGGCAATCCGCAAAAGGGCATGAAGGTCACGCTGGCGGCGAATGCGCCCGACACCGATCTGTCCGCCACGGGCGAGGCGTCGTTCGAGGCGGAAGCCGCCATGCCGAGCTTCGACCTCGCGGTAACGTTCGGCACGCAGGATATCGATCCATGGCTGATGATGGCGGGGTATCCGCTGCCTGGAACCGGTGAGGGGCATGCAGCCTCGCTGTCTTTCAAGACGGCTGGCGAAAAGGGCATTTACCGTTTCGAGAACATCGCCGGCACGCATGGCGAGAACGTGTTCTCCGGGACCATGGAACTCGACACGGTGCGCGCGGTGCGTCCCAAGGCGACGGGAAGGCTCGCCTTCGACACCATTTCCGCGCCCTTTGTCGGGGAACTCATGCTCGGTGCGGGCACGCTAGCCGGCGACGGGGTGAGCGCAGAAATCGCCGAGCGCGAATTCGGTGTGCCGCTGCTCGGCGGCATCGACAGCGAAATCAAGCTGTCGTCGAAACTGCTCGATCTGGGGGGCGGGCCGCAGGCAAGCGCCTTTTCGGCCGACACCGTGCTGATCGACGGTGCGCTGTCCTTGCCGCAATTCTCGGCGACTTGGGCGTCCGGCACGATGACGGGCAATCTGGCGCTGCGCAATTCGACGGGGAATGCGATCCTCAACACGCAGATGACGCTTGCGGGCATCGATGCAACGCGGCTGGCGGCATTGGCAGGCTTTGCGCCAATCGTCTCGGGAGAAGCCGATATAGGCATGACGCTGGATGCCGCCGGGCGCAGCTTCAAGGGGCTCGTTTCCGCAATGTCGGGCAGCGGCGTTTTCCGTCTGGGCGATGTGGGGATCGAGGGGATTTCCACCTCGGGGCTGGCCGACATCCTTGCTGCGGCCGACAGCGACGGCTTCGAGATCACGCCTGAAAACCTTCAGAAGCTGGCGCGCGAGGCTTTGCTGAACGGCGAGATGGGCGCGACGACGGTTTCGGGCGCGTTCTCGGTGGGACGTGGCGTGGTTTCGGCCCGTAACGTCGAAGTCAAGGATGCCGGGGGAACGCTGGAAGCGAGCGGCAGCTACAATGCGATCAGCGACGAGACGCAAATCTCCGCCACATTGAAACTCGATCCTGGTGGCGATGCGCTGAGCGGCGCGGAGCCTGCGGTCGATCTCGGCTTGAACGGCACGCCGCCGGCGATGGTGCTGGATCTCGATACCAAGGCGCTGGAGGGCTATCTGTCGCTGCGCGCCTTCGAACGCGAGCAGCGCAAGGTGGAAATCCTGCAGGAATCGGTGCTCGAGAAGCAACGGCTGAGGCGCGAGACAATGTTGACGCGCATGCGCATGGCGCGGCGCGACAAGGCGCGCGAAGAGGAATTGCACCGCCTCGAAAAATTGCAGAACCAGCTCGACGAAGCGCCGGGGGCGGGGCAAGCGCCGGCTGCGCCTGACGATGGCGCACCGCCCGCCAGCGAAGGCGAAACCGCGCCCGAAAATTTGCCGGGGCAGGAAGACCCGGCGAACGGCGGCAGCGATGCCGGCGCGTTATCGCCGCCGAATACACCCTCCGATACACCTTCCGATGCGTCCTCCGGAACGCAGCCCAACGTCCCGTCCGAAGCGCAGCGGGAAACCGCCACGCTGGAGCCTGTTTCGGAAGAGGAAGCGATTGGGACAGATTTGACGGCCGAGGAAGATGAGGGCACGCCCGTACCGCCCGGCTTTACATTGCCGGCCTTGCCGGAGAATACGCCGGTGCCGGAACCTGCGCCGTCCCGCAATGCACGTATCCGTTCGGGAACGCCGTTTTCGGTCGAGACGCAGCCTCTGGCGCCGCCCAATTCCGGCGCGCGGACCAGCCCCGGTGCGCGGACGCGGACGGGCACAAACAGCGGGAACGATCTTTTCGAGAACATCCGTCGCAAACTGTTCGGCCTGGAGCCCGGGCAATAACGGCGGGAAAATGCCGGAGTTTGGATCGTTTCAACATTTCCCCGAATCGACGAAACGATCCAACCTTTTTGTATTGTCGCAATTCCTGACGCAAAACCGGTTTCCACCCCGGATAAGGTCCGGGGCAGGCATTCTCCTGGAATTGCTCTAGCCGCGGGCGGCAGCCTGGCGGATTTCCTTCAGCACGAAGATGCGGATCGCCGAGGACAGATTGGTGTCGGCCGGGCGGTTGACGTCGATACTTGCGATGAGGGCAGCGACGGGCCTGCCGCGCCTTTCGGCGATTTCGCGCAAGGCGGCGTGGAATTCGTTCTCGATGGAATAGCTGGTGGCGTGGCCCCTGATCGTGACCGAACGCTTCTTCAGCATTGCTCAGTCCGCATCTTCGCCGGTGTCGGCTTTATTGCGTTCCAGGCGATGGGCCTCGTGGCGCAGCCGGCTTTGTTCGGCTTCCCTGGCGGCTGCCTTGCGGGTTTTCGCCGGCATGGCGTGCAGCAGGCGGTTGGCTTCCGCCTCGCGCTCCCTGCCGGCTTTTGCGGCGCGTTTGCGGGCCTGACGAAGATTGATGACCTCGGCCATGTTTCCAGCTTCCGGTCGGCGCTATTTCTTCTTGCGGAAGGTGTCGAGGGAGACGACCTTGGTCGCGTCGTCGCTTTCCTGCTTGTCCTGTTTGGCGTTCTTGTCACCGCTCTTTGCGGTCTTGGCATTTTTCCCGCCCGACGATTTCGGCTTGATCTCCGGCACCGAGCCGCCGCCCTGGCGGCGGGGTTCGCCCTGATCGGCGGCCTGCTTGCGCTCGCCGGCCACCAGTGCGGCCTGGCCATCAGTCGGTACGACGTCGAATTGCAGGCCGAACTTGACGGACGGATCGAAGAAGCCGCGCACGGCGGCATAGGGCACGCGCAGGCGCTCGCGTATGTCGTCAAAGGACAGGTCGATCTCGAAGGCATTCTCGCCGACCTCGAGGTTCCAGTAGGTATGCTGGATGACGATGGTCATTTCCTCGGGATAGCGCTCGGCCATGCGCTTCGACAGCCGCACGCCCGGATAGTCCGTCTGGAAGGTGATGAAGAAGTGATGCTCGCCGGGCAGGCCGACGCGCGCAACCTCATCGAGCACCTTGCGGATGACGCCGCGCAGCGCTTCCTGGGCGAGAATGTCGTAACGGATCAGGTCTTCGCTCATCGTATTCCTGGACCTTTCGGGGAGGCTGTCCGTGCCTGAACCGGGCTGACCGGACATGCGCACAATGCTCGAATCCGGAGCGATGATATAAGCGCAAATCAGTTTGCGGTGAAAGGGCCGGGTTTGTGTGGCCCATGGCCGCGCAGGGCGGAATATGTCGGGGCGCGGGAGAGAGAAAGTGGAGGCTTCTGTTGCCAGGTGCCTCCGAACCCCGCCTGAAAGTGCGAACCCTCAGGAGTTTGAATTGAAGCTGTCGCACCGCTTACGCGGCGAGACGTGCTTCCGCATAGTTGTCGTTTGCAACTATTGAGTTTGGCCCGATAACGGTGGGTACCATGCCGAGCGAAAACACAGTCTTTACGCCCTCGTCGATCCTGTTTCGCCCCCGCCAGGACCCTTCTTGGGTCTGATCCTGGCCCGCCAAGAAGCCTGGTGGAGGCGCCGGGTACCGCCCCCGGGTCCGATAGGTTTATTACACAGGTCGTTTATCGCCATAGCCGGCAAGCCGGCACTCCCAATATAGGTGTACCGCAGCGCCAGTCAAATGGCGAAAACGCTTCAAACGAAGCATCGGGGCGAGGAGGACAGGACTTTTTTTAAACGGGATCATGGACTAAAGTATGAGGTCGTTTTTGAATGTAGCCTGATGTCGACGAGAAGGGGTCGGCAGAAAGGAGCGGCTTTCAGGAGCCGAACGGACAGTAGGGGGTGCGGCGATGTATTTGGGAATGCTGCTGCGGATCATGCGAACCTTCGTGCAGAAGGGGGTGCTTACTGTAATCGATGCCGACGGGACGCGGCACGTCTTTACAGGGGAACCTGGACCGAAGGTAACGGTTCGCCTGCACGACAAGGCGCTTTATCGCAAATTCGTTTCCAACCCCGACCTTGCCGCAGGCGAAGCCTATATGGACGGCAAGATCAGCTTCGAGGACGGTAGCGATCTGCGCGACCTGTTCCGCCTCTATTTCGTCAACCAGCGCAACCTGGAAGCCCATCCCGTGCGCAAGTTCTTCGACGGGATCGCGCTGCGGCTCAGGCGCTGGCATCTGTCCAACAAGCTGGGCGAGGCATCGAAAAACATCTCGCATCACTACGATATCGGCAACGACCTGTATCGCCTCTTCCTCGACGAGACGATGACCTATTCGTGCGCCTATTTCCGCTCGCCCGACGAACCGCTGGAGCAGGCGCAGCGCAACAAGCTGCGGCTGGCCGCGGCCAAGCTCCATCTCAAGCCGGGTCAGCGCGTGCTCGATATCGGCTCCGGCTGGGGCGACATGGGCATCTATCTGGCACAGATGGAGGATGTCACCGTCACCGGCGTCACCCTGTCGAAGGAACAATACGATCTGTCGAACAAGAAGGCGCAGGCACTGGGCCTCGGCGACCGGGTCAGGTTCGAACTGAAGGACTATCGCGATCTTGCCGGCCAGTTCGACCGCATCGTCTCCATCGGCATGTTCGAGCATGTCGGCGCACCGCATTTCGACGAGTTCTTTTCCAAGGTGAAAAGCCTGCTGCCGGACGACGGGGTGATGATGCTGCACTCGATCGGTTCGTCGGCGCCGCCTTCGACTTCAAGCCCGTTCTACCGCAAATACATCTTTCCCGGCGGCTATGTGCCTTCAATGTCGGAGGTGTTCGCCTCGCTGGAGCGCAACTTCCTTTGGGTGAACGACGTCGAGGTGCTGCGCCTGCACTACGCCGAGACATTGAAGAACTGGTACGACCGCTTCGAAAAGAACCGCGACAAGGTTGTGGCGATGTATGACGAACGCTTTGCGCGCATGTGGGAATATTACCTCAACTCGGCGGAGATCATGTTCCGCTTCGGCGCGCAGATGGTGTTCCAGATCCAGTTTTCTCCGACGCGCGATGCGGTCCCGCTGCAGCGCGACTACATCGTCGACAAGCAGCGCGAATACGAAAAGGCGGAACAGACGCGGCTGAGAAGGGCGGCCTGACCCGCGCCGCGCCGCTCACGCCGGCGCGGCTGCCGAAATTTCACGGGAGTTGGGTGCGGCTACCCTGCCGTCGGGCGGCGAAATCCTGAACCATGTAACGTAGAGCGTTGGCAGGAAGACCAGCGTCAGCAGCGTGGCAACGGCGAGACCGCCCATGATGGCGTAGGCCATCGGCCCCCAGAACACCGTCGGCGCGATCGGGATCATGGCGAGGATGGCGGCGGCAGCCGTCAGCAGGATCGGCCGCAGGCGGTGCTGGGTGGCGTCGACGACGGCCTCCCAAGGCTCCTGGCCCGCGTCGATGTTGCGGTCGATCTGGGCGATCAGGATGACCGAATTTCGGATCACCATGCCGGCGAGCGATATCACGCCCAGAATGGCGACGAAGCCCATCGGCGCATCGGCGAGCAGCATCGCGCCGGCGACGCCGATCAGCGCCAGAGGCGCGGTAAGCAGCACCATGGCGAGGCGCTGGAAGCTCTGCAATTGCACCATCAGGATGGTGATCATCAGCAGGAGCATGACCGGGAAGACGACGAAGATGGATTTCTGCGACTTGGCGCTGTCTTCGGTCGTGCCGCCGATGGCGACGGCGTAACCCGGCGGCAGCTCGGCGCGGAAGGCGTCGATCGCCTCTCCCAGTTCGCGGACGACGGTTGCCGCTTCCACGTCCGGCGCGGTGTCGGCCTGTACGGTGATGGTCGGTTCGCGCTGGCGGCGCCAGATTTTCGACGGTTCCAGCGCATAGGAAAGCGTGGCGATCTGGGAGAGCGGCACAGAGCCGCCTGATGCGGTGGCAATGTTGAGCGTGCGCAGCGTGTCGAGCGTGGCGCGCTCCCCGGGCAGGGCGCGCCCGACGATATCGACCAGATAGGTGTGGTCGATCAATTGCGTGATGGTGCGCCCCGACAGCACGGCGTTGATCGAACTGGCGAGTTGCTGCGAGGAGATGCCGAGTTGGCGCGCGCGGTCCTGGTCCACGTCGACGCGGATGGTCTTGGAGAACTCGTTCCAGTCGTAATTGATGTTCTGCACGTCCGGGTTCCGGCCGATGACCTGCGCGAATTCGTGCGACAGCTCGCGCGTCCTCATCGGATCGGGGCCGGAAATGCGGAACTTCAGCGGCCAGCCGACGGGCGGTCCCATTTCCAGCGGGGTGACGCGCGTCATGACGTCCTCGAAGCCGGTTTCGAACGCCTTGTTGAGGCGGCGCACGACATTGTCGCGCACTTCCCAGCTCTTGGTGACGACGACGGCCTGGGCGAAATTGTCGTTGGCGAGCTGGGTGTCGAGCGGCAGATAGAAGCGCACCACGCCCTGGCCGACATAGAAGCTCCAGTGATCGACGTCGGGATCGCCCGAAAGGAGTTTCTCGACGCGCCCGACCTGTTCCTGCGTGGCGTGGATCGAGGCCGATTGCGGCAGCGTCAGGTCGACGAGCAGTTCGGGGCGGTCGGATTTGGGGAAGAACTCGCTTTGGACATGGGTCATGCCGTAGAGCGACAGCGCGAACAGCCCGGCGGTGATCGCGAGCACGGCAAACTTGAAGCGCATCGCACGGTCGAGCGAAGCGCGGAACCAGCCACCGATGCGCGAGGTGCCGCCATGCGCCTTCATGTGCTTCGGCAACAGGTAGACGCCCGTCAGTGGCGTGAACAACACGGCCACGATCCATGACAGGACGAGGGAGATGGCGATGACCGCGAACAGCGAGAAGCAATATTCGCCGGCACTCGACTGCGCGAACCCGACGGGCACGAAGCCGGCAATGGTGACCAGCGTGCCGGTCAGCATCGGGAATGCGGTCAGCGTGTAGGTGAAGGTCGCGGCCGCCTCGCGGCTGTGGCCTTCCTCCATCTTGGTAATCATCATCTCGACCGCGATCATGGCGTCGTCAACCAGCAGACCGAGCGCGATGATCAACGCGCCGAGCGAGATACGCTGCAGCGAGATGTCGACATAGTCCATCGCGAGGAAGGTGATGCCCAGCACCAACGGGATCGCGACGGCGACGACGACACCCGAGCGCCAGCCGAGCGCCAGGAAGGAGACGGCGAGCACGATGGCGACCGCCTCCATCAGCGATTTGGTGAATTCGCCGACGGCCTCCTCGACCACATGCGGCTGGTCGGCGACGAGATTGAGGTCAAGGCCGATCGGCAGGTCGGCAGTGAGTTCGTCGACCTTTTCCTTGATGTGTTCGCCCAGGGCGAGCACGTCGCCGCCCGAGGTCATGGAGACCGCGAGGCCGATGGCCGGCTCGCCGTTATAGCGGAACATGGCGGTCGGCGGGTCGACATAGGTGCGCCTGACCTTTGCGATGTCGGACAGGCGGATGAAGCGGTCGCCGGCACGGAAGTTGATCGTCCTGAGGCTTTCCTCCGACGTGAACTGGCCCGATACACGGATGGCGATGCGCTCGGGACCGGCGTCGATGCCGCCGCTCGGCACGACGGCGTTCTGCGCCTGCAGCGAGGACATGAGCGCATTCAGATCGAGGCCGAGCGCTGCGATCTGGCGGGTGGAGAATTCGAGATAGATCTTCTCTTCCTGCACGCCGATCAGATCGACCTTGGCGACGTCCTTGACGCCTAGCAGGCCGGTTCGAACCTCCTCCGCGTAATCGCGCATCTCGCGATGGGTGAAACCGTCGGAGGTCAGCGCATAGATGAGCGAAAAGGTGTCACCAAACTCGTCGTTGAAAAAGGGGCCCTGCACGCCGGAAGGGAAGGTGTGCTTGATGTCGGAGATCTTCTTGCGGACCTGGTACCACAAATCCGGCACGGCTTCGGCGGCCACCGTATCCTTCAGCGAGACGAAGACGACGGATTCGCCCGGCTTTGTGTAGGAGCGGGTGAAGTCGAGCGAGGGAAGTTCCTCAAGCTTCTTTTCGATGCGGTCGGTGACCTGATCGACGGTCTCGAGCGTGGTCGCGCCCGGCCAGAGCGTCTTGACGATCATGATCTTGATCGTGAACGGCGGGTCTTCCTCGCGGCCGAGATTGGAATAGGCCCAGAAACCCGCGATCGCGGACACGATCATCAGATAGAACACGAAACTGCGATGGTGCAGTGCCCAGTCGGACAGGTTGAAGCCCGACGCCTCGTCCCGCGTTTCCGGCCGTTCGCCGTCTGCCGGTTCCGAAGCGCTCACTGTGCGGCCTCCGCGTCGAGCCGCACTTTCTGGCCTTCGCGCAGGCGGTTGACGCCGGCCGTGACCACGATGTCGCCCTTGTCCAGACCGCCGGCGATGATGACGCGGTCGGTTTCGTAGCGGTCGATCTCGACGGCGACGAGCGACACGGAACCGGATGCCTTGTCGAAGCGCCAAACGGCCGGCTTGCCGTCCTTGTCGAACAGCGCCGAGCCCGGCAGCACGATCACCGGTTCGGATCGCGATTTGAGATGGCCGACGACGCTGGCGCCGAAGCGCATTTCCTCGGGCGGATCCTTGATCGAGACCTTGGCCTTGTAGGTGCGTGTGGCCGGATCGGCGACCGGCGAGACCTCGCGGATCGCGCCGATTGCGGAAATCTTCGAATCGCTCAGCAGCGAAACGACGATATCCGGCAGTTCCCTGGGCGCTTCGGTGAAGGCGGATTCGGGGATCGAGAAGACGGCGTCCTTGTCGTCCGGGCGGGCGAGGGCAACAACCTTCTGCCCGGCGGAGACGATCTGGCCGGGCTCGGCGTTGACTGCGGTGACGATGCCGGCGAAATCGGCCTTGAGCTCGGTGTATTCGAGCTGGTCCGTGGCGGACTGGAAACCGGCCTTGGCCGCCTCGAGCTGGGCCTGGGCGGCGGTGAGGTTCTTTACCGCAGCATCGTAGGTCGCACGCGTTGTCGTGCCGTTGGCCAGCAATTGCTTCTGGCGTTCCTCGGCGGCCCTGGCCTCGGTCAGGACGGCTTCGGCCGAATCGACATCGGCCCTGGCGGATCTGAGCTTGGTGGCGAAGTCCTGATCGTCTAGCCGGGCGAGCAGGTCGCCTTCACCGACAGTGGCTCCGACATCGACCGGGCGCGAGATCAGCTTGCCCGAGATGCGGAAACCCAGATCGCTTTCGTAGCGCGGCGCAATTTCGCCGACGGCGCTGTTGTCGTTCTCGATCGGCGCGGGGTCGACCACCGTGGTGCGCACGGGCCGGATTTCCGGCTCCTTGACGGCTTCCTCGCCATTGCAGCCTGCGAGCAGGAGCGCCAGACCTGCAGCAGCCAGCTTCCACGCAGTCTTCATGCCGCACATCTCCCGCACGCCCCGTTTTCGCGGAGGATATCCGCTGAAGATGGCAGTCGCAACAAGCGTGACCGGCTTGTCCGCCAGGCGATGAATTGCGGCTCGCGATCAATTGTCCGGGAATTGTCTGGAAGCGAATGCCGGGTTTTGCCAGTCTGCGGCCGATCAGGCCCAAACGATCCGAGCAGGGAGGAATTCCATGACCGCCATCCATTTCTTGCGCGTCGCCGCCGCAATTGTGGCGCTGGCGTTTGCCGGCGTGCCGTCGGCGATTGCCGGTCAGGCGCAGGTGCATGCTGGCGCCATTCCCGGCGTCGCCATCAACGGCTACGACCCCGTGGCCTATTTCACCGAGAACAAGCCGGTCGAGGGTTCGGCAGCGATCACCACGACTTGGAACGGTGCGACCTGGCGCTTTGCCTCGGCGGCCAACCGTGACGCCTTCGTGGCCGACCCGGAGAAATACGCGCCGCAATATGGCGGCTATTGCGCCTGGGCGGTTTCGAACGGCTACACCGCCGGGACCGATCCGCGCGCCTTCTCCATCAGCGGCGGCAAGCTCTATCTCAACTATTCGCGCAGCGTGCAGGCCCGGTGGGCGAAGGACATTTCCGGCAATGTCTCGAAAGCCGACGCCAATTGGCCGGGCGTGCTCGAATAGGGCAGGCCGGCCGAAAGGCGCCCGACTACTAGGCCCCTGACCGAAAGGGTATCCGGCCGGCACACACGGGCGTCGCAATCGCGATCCAAATGGGCTAAGCCTTACTGGCCGACGGGGCGAGCCTCGATGGCCAGATGGACGAGTGCGTTGCCTGGCGAATTGTCACGACCGCGGCGAGGCGATGGCTTCAAGTTGAAGAGGTGTGCATGTTTCCGCTCGACCGGATGTTGAAATCCTTCATCAAGCGCGGCGAACTGACCGTGATCGACGCATCTGGCAAGCGCCACGTCTTTTCCGGATCGACGGCGGACGGGCCCGACGGCGTGCCGCTGAAACCTGTATCCATGAAGGTCCACGACGCGCGGCTCTATCACAAGCTGGTCTTCAACCCGGAACTGAACATGGGCGAGGCCTACATGGATGGCGGCGTGACCTTCGAGGAAGGCTCGACCATCCGTGACTTCCTGGTCCTGTTTTCGGCCAACCGCTATTCGCTCGCCGACCTGCCGATCCAGAAGGCGCTGTACAAGGTCAAGATGCTTCTGCGGAAGCTGCAGCAATCGAACCGCAAGGGCGAGGCGACCACGAACGTTTCGCACCATTACGACATCGGCAACGACCTCTACAAACTCTTCCTCGACAAGAACCTGCTCTATTCCTGTGCCTATTTTCAGGAGGAAAGCGACACCCTGGAGGACGCCCAGCGCAACAAGCTGCGCCTGATCGCGTCGAAGATGGATCTCAAGCCCGGCCAGCGCGTGCTCGACATCGGCTGTGGCTGGGGCGACATGGCGCTCTATCTGGCGCAGATCGAGAACGTCGAGGTCACCGGCGTCACGCTGTCGAAGGAACAGCAGGAACTGGCGAGCCGGCGCGCGAAGGAGATGGGTCTCGACAAGCGCGTGCGCTTCGAACTGAAGGATTACCGCGATGTCGAGGGACGCTTCGACCGGATCGTCTCCATCGGCATGTTCGAGCATGTCGGCGTGCATCATTACGACGAGTTCTTCGACCACGTGAATGCGCTGCTGCCCGACGACGGGGTGATGCTGCTGCACTCGATCGGCAAGATGAGCCCGCCGGGAACGGCAAGCCCTTGGTACAGGAAATACATCTTTCCGGGTGCCTATTCGCCGGCGCTTTCGGAAGTCTTCGAGGTGATCGAGCGCAAGCACCTGTGGTGCCTCGATCTCGAATTTCTGCGGCTGCACTACGCCTACACGCTGGCGCACTGGTGCGAGCGCTTTGAGAAGAACCGCGACAAGGTCGTGGAAATGTACGACGAACGCTTCGCGCGGATGTGGGAATTCTACCTGATCAGCGCGGAAATGATGTTCCGCACCGGCTCGCAGCTCGTTTTCCACATGCAATTGTCGCGGAAGCGCGACGCGGTGCCGTTGCAGCGCGACTACATCATCGGGAAACAGCGCGAATACCTGGCGCGCGAGAAGGAACTCGATCTTGTGATCTGAGGATCTGGCGGGCTGCGGGGCTGGCCGGATCGCGCTAAACTGGCGTGCGAAGCGAATCGGAATTCCACATGCGGCAATATCTCGATCTTCTGCAGAAGGTGATGGACGAAGGCGTCGACCGCGGCGACCGCACCGGCACCGGCACGCGCGCGATCTTCGGCCATCAGATGCGTTTCGATCTGGCCAACGGCTTTCCGGTGCTGACCACCAAGAAGCTTCATCTGAGATCGATCATCGTCGAATTGCTTTGGTTCCTGCGCGGCGACACCAATGTCGGCTATCTGCACGAGCACGGCGTGACGATCTGGGACGAATGGGCCGACGATAACGGCGATCTCGGACCGGTCTACGGCCGGCAATGGCGCAGCTGGCCTGACGGCAATGGCGGCCAGATCGACCAGATCGCGCGCCTTGTGGAAGAACTGAAGACCAATCCGGCCTCGCGCCGCCACATCGTCTCGGCGTGGAACCCGGCCCAGGTCGACGAAATGGCGCTGCCGCCGTGCCATTGCCTGTTCCAGTTCCATGTCGCGAACGGCAGATTGTCGTGCCAGCTCTACCAGCGTTCGGCCGACATCTTTCTGGGTGTGCCGTTCAACATCGCCTCCTATGCGCTGCTGACGCAGATGCTGGCGCAGGTGACGGGCCTTCAGCCGGGCGAGTTCATCCACACGCTCGGCGACGCGCATCTTTACGCCAACCATTTCGAGCAGGCGCATGAGCAATTGAAGCGCCAGCCCGGCGCGTTGCCGGCGATGAAGATCAATCCGGCGGTGAGGGACATCTTCGGCTTCAAGCCCGAAGATTTCGAGCTGGTCGGGTACGAAGCCGCGCCGACGATCCGCGCGCCGATTGCCGTTTAGGCTCCCGTTTGCGCCGGAATTGATCGAAATCAGGGCTTCCGTCACGTCATTTCCCTAGTTTCGGCGTATCGGGCCGGGGGAGAGGAGAAACGTCATGAGGAAATTCCTGCTTGCGCTGACGATGCTGTTTGGCGCGTTCATCCATTCCGCCACTTCCGCGAACGCCGCCGTGGCGACCGGTACGGTCAACATGCGCACGGGTCCCGGCACGAATCATGCCGTCGTTGCCGTGATCCCGCGCGGGGCGCCAGTGGCGATCGTTCAATGCACCGCGCGGCGAAGCTGGTGCCAGGTCCATTGGGGGCCGCATTCGGGCTGGGTCAGTGCACGCTATCTCGGCGGCGGCCCGGTCATTGTCCGTCCCTATATCGCGCCGCGCCCCTACGTGGTGGTTCCCCAAGTGGTGCGCCGGCCGTCCATCACCCTGCAATTCGGGCCCATTCGGCATCATCGCCGCGACTGGCTGCCCTATGGGCACTGGCATCACCCGCTGCGCCGCCGTTCCGGTTTCAGCGTCTATGTCGGTCCGGGCTGGAGCTGGTAAAACGATTGACCCGGCGTGGCGAACGGGCCGCGCCGGGACCGGACGGATTTCAGGTCGGGAGACGATATGCCCAAGTGTGTGATAGCAGCGTCGATGTTTGTGCTCGTTTCGGCGGCGAGTGCGTTTGCCAACGATTCGAGTGCGGAACTTGGTGGCGGGGGATTGCTGCTGACGCATTCCGACGGGATAGAACTGACCAGCGAGGACCTGTTCATCTCGATGGACGAAGTGCGCGTCGATTATGTCTTCACCAATCGTGGCGAGGCGGCGGTCGAGACGATCGTTGCCTTTCCGATGCCGGATCTGAGCGGCGGGATCGACAACAATGTCTCGGTCCCCGACGAGTTGAGCGACAATTTCCTCGGCTTCACCACGGTGATGGATGGCAAGGAAATCGAACCGCAACTCGATCAGCGCGCTGTCGTCGCCGGCATCGACGTTACCGACGAGCTTGTCGCGCAGGGCGTGCCGTTATTGCCGGGCGGCGAGGCAACGCAGGCCGCACTTGCCGCACTTCCGGCGGAGATTGTTGCCGACTGGCTGACGCGCGGGATCGTCGCGGACGATACCTACGATGACGGTTCGGGCTGGAAGACGGTGCACGTCGCCAACTGGACGCTGCGTTCGGCCTATTGGTGGCGCGCGGTTTTCCCGGCGGGCCGTTCCGTCGCCGTGTCGCATCGCTACCATCCGTCGGTCGGCATGACGGCGGGACTGAACTACCTTTCCTATGACGGCAAGCCCGGCGGGGCGTACCCGGAATATGCGCGCAAATATTGCGCCGACAATGCGTTCCTGAACGCCTCGATTCGCGCGGAAAAAACGCACGATTACGTACAGGAAAAGCGGATCGATTACGTGCTGACCTCGGGTGGAAACTGGGCGAACGGCACGATAGGCCGCTTCCGCCTGACGGTGGACAAGGGCAGTCCCGCCAATCTGGTCAGCTTCTGCGGTACCGGCGTGCGCAAGACCGGTCCGACCACGTTCGAGATGACGGCAGAGGATTTCTACCCCGAAAAGGATATTCACATCCTGTTCGCGGTTCCAATGCCGGCGCAGTGAGACGGACAGACCGCCGGACCTGTTGGATCCGTTTCACCGTTTCCCGGATCGTTTCGCCGTTTCACTGAATCGACGAAACGATCCGGCTTGTTGGTTTATCGCAATTCCGATCGGAAAGCCGGCTTCCACTTTTCCTGGAATGGCTCTTATTGCGTGGCGGGTTTCTTGAAGCTCGAATAGTTCTGCTTGTCGCGCCACAACACGACCGGCGTGCCGTCGGCCATTGCGCCGGAGAAATAGTGGACGCCATCGCGGTTCATCGTCGCCAGTACGGTGCGATTGTCCTTCGCCTTCAATTCGAACTTCGCGTTGTAGCCGGTGAACGAATAGCCGAGCGCCCAGTTGGCGATGCGCTGAACCAACGGGCTGGAACAGCCGATCGTCTTGATCGAACCCTTGTCCTTGCCCTTGCCCTGGATCTTCCAGATGCCGCCGATCTCGATCTGGCAGGCGCACCCCATGTTGCCGTCGGTGATCTGCCAGGTGCCCTTGATGTCCTGTTCGGCGCGTATCTCGGAATTTGCGACGCCGCTGGCGGCCGCCGCGCCGATCTGGCCGCCGACCTGGCCACCGATGATGGTTATCAGATTTCTCGTCACGTTCTTGCCAACGTTCTTGGCGGCTGCCTTGCCGAAATCTGCGCCCTTGGCCGGCTTGGGCGGCGGGCCGCCGGCAAGCTGGATCGCGCACTGGCCGGGCAAGCCGGGCGCGCTCATAGCAAGCTGGCCTTGGGCAAGCTGGCCTTGGGCAAGCTGGCCTTGCGCAGGCTGGCCATGCGCGGGCTGGACCTGACCGGCGTCGGTGGAAGCGGTCTGGGCGGCGGCCGGATCGCCGGGAACCGCATTGGGATCGGTCTGGGCGACGTTCAGATCTGCCTGCTGAAGCTGCGCATCGCCCGTACCCGACGACTGGCACGCCGTCGCAACGAGGCAAACGGCAAGAACGGCGGCGATCTTGCCGCTTCTGGGTGTATGTTGCATGGATTTCCCCGTACCCCATTCCAGTTCCGGAGGAACTGTCATTCCTTAACGTATTCTTAACTTTAGCCTTTGCAGGCACCGATTGAAAAGATGCAATGATGCACAAGTTGCATTTGGCGCATGGCGATGCCATCTGACCGGCGCGGGAAGCCGCGGGACGCATTGAGGGAGCAATCGGGCCTTGGATATCGCACTGGTCGTGGCAATGGCGGAAAACCGGGTGATCGGCATCGATGGCGGTCTGCCATGGTGGCTGCCGAGCGATTTGCGCCGGTTTCGCCAGATCACCATGGGCAAACCCGTGATCATGGGGCGCAAGACATGGGAATCGATCGGCAAGCCGCTGGCCGGGCGCGCCAATATCGTCGTCAGCCGGGATCGTGGATTCGCGGCGCAGGGCGCACAGGCGGCCGCCTCGCTCCACGCAGCGCTGGACCTGGCGCGCAACGCCGAGATCGCGCCGGATGTCATGGCGGAAATCTGTGTCATCGGTGGCGGACAGATCTACGCCGAAGCGCTGCCGATGGCCGACAGGCTCTATGTGACCCATGTCTCGGCGATGCCGCAGGGCGATACGCTGTTTCCCGCCATCGAATCCGATCATTGGGAGGCGGTGGTGCGCGAAGCGCTCGCCGCGGGCGAGCGCGACAGCGCCGACATGGAATTCGTCACCTACGAAAGACGCGCGCGCGATTGAACGGCGAAACGGCGCGAAAAGCGGATTTGCCGTAATTGCCGCAGGCGATAAACGAATTGCGAACGCGGAATCGTTCGCTCGGCGGGGTCGCGCCGTTGAAAGCAGCCGATCCGATCCCTATAAACACGCAGACGCGACGACGAAACCGGGTGTGCTTGTGCGTTTCGCCAAATCGCCACCCCCAAGAAGGACAATAAATGCCCTGGAGTAATCAATCCGGCGGAGGCTGGAACAATAATTCGGGAGGCCCTTGGGGCCAGGGTCCGGGAGGCCAGCGCGGCGGGGGGACGCCGCCGGATCTGGAGGAAATCATCCGCAGGGGGCAGGACAGCCTTCGACGCGTCCTGCCGGGCGGTGGCGGCGGTGGTTCGCCGGTCATCTGGGGGCTCGTTGCGGTCGCGCTTGTCGGTCTTTGGATGTTCAAGGCCGTTTATACGGTTCAGCCGGACGAACGCGGCGTCGAATTGCGCTTCGGCAAGCCGAAGGAAGAATTGTCGATGCCGGGCCTGCATTTCCATTGGTGGCCGGTCGAAACGGTCGAAATCGCCAAGATACAGGAAAGGCAGATGACCATCGGCAGCGCCACGCGCACCAGCCCGCAGGCGGGCCTGATGCTGTCGGGCGACCAGAACATCGTCGATGTGACCTTTGCCATCCTCTATTCCGTCGTCGATCCGGCCAACTACCTCTTCAACGTGGCCAATCCGGACGAAGTGCTGCGCCAGATGGCCGAAAGCGCGATGCGTGAAGTGGTCGGCCGCCGGCCTGCGCAGGATGTCTTCCGCGACGACCGTCAGGGCATCGCGACCGATGTGAAGGACATCGTTCAGGCCGCACTCGACGATTACAAGGCGGGCATCGCGATCAACACCGTCTCGGTGGAGGATGCGGCGCCGCCGCGTCCGGTGGCGGACGCCTTCGACGAAGTGCAGCGCG
>JAGRLL010000160.1:0-1425 GCA_020441855.1 Nitratireductor sp. | reverse complement strand
AAGCCAACCAGTACGCCAACCAGAAACTGGGCGCGGCACGAGGCGAGGCGGCGCAGATCCGCGAAGCCGCCGCCGCCTACAAGGACCGAGTGGTCAAGGAAGCCGAGGGTGAAGCGCAGCGCTTCGTCTCGGTCCACGAGGAATACAAGAAGGCGCCGGAAGTGACCCGCAAGCGCCTGTTCCTGGAAACGATGGAAAGCGTGCTCAAGGATTCCAACAAAGTGATCATCGAACAGAATGGCGGGCAGGGCGTCGTGCCTTATCTGCCGCTTCCCGAGGTTGACGCGCGGCGTCAGAACCAGACAGGAGCGCAGCAATGAGCCGTCTTCCCATCTTCGTGCTGGCGCTCGCACTCGTCGCCTTCTTCGTCTACAACGCCATCTTCGTGGTCAACGAGCGCGAACAGGCGATCGTTCTGCGCTTCGGCGAGATCGTCAATGTCGAGAGCGAGCCAGGCCTCTATTTCAAGATGCCGTTCCCGTTCATCGAGGCCGACAATGTGCAGATCATCGAGGATCGCGAGCTGACCTTCGACCTGGAGGACATCCGCGTCCAGGTGTCGGGCGGCAAGTTCTACGAGGTAGATGCCTTCGTCATCTATCGCATCTCCGATCCGAGGCGGTTCCGTTCCGCCGTTTCGGGTGACCTCACATCTGCCGAACAGCGTCTGCGTACCCGTCTCGATTCGGCCCTGCGCCGGGTCTACGGCCTGCGCGGCTTCGAGTCCGCCCTGTCGGATGAGCGCGTGTCGATGATGCGGGAGGTGCGCGATCAGCTTCGGCCCGACGCAACGTCGCTCGGCCTCGAAATCGAGGACGTGCGCATTCGCCGGACCGACCTGACCAAGGAAGTTTCCGACCAGACCTACGAACGCATGAAGGCGGAGCGTCTTGCCGAGGCGGAACTCATCCGCGCCCGCGGCCGCGAACAGGCGCAACGCCTGCGCGCGCGCGCCGATCGCCAGGTCGTGGAGATCCGGGCCGACGCCCAGCGCGAGAGCGAGATCCTGCGAGGCGAGGGCGATGCGGAACGCAACCGCGTCTTCGCCGAGGCGTTCAATCGCGACGAGGAATTCTTCGAATTCTACCGCTCAATGGCGGCTTATCGTCAGGCGCTGGAGAAATCCGGGACGACGATGGTGCTGTCGCCCGATTCGGACTTCTTCCGTTTCTTCAACAACTCGCTTGGACGCAGTGCGAATGGATCGTCCGCTCCGCAGGCCGCGCAATAGTGCGGCAGGGATGACCCAAATCGCGCGATGAAGGAACTGGCGATCGGTCTCGGACTGTTTCTTTTCCTGGAAGGGCTGCTCTATGCGGCCTTTCCGGGAGGGGTCAAACGCATTGCCACGGAAGTGCCGAAAATACCGGAATCGACGCTCCGCAATTTCGGCATAATCGTCATGATGATCGGCGTCGCCGTGAT
>JAGRLL010000159.1 GCA_020441855.1 Nitratireductor sp. | reverse complement strand
TTCCTGCCAGCCTTTCTCGTTGTGCCGATCATGCTGGTGGTCGCCTACAATTTCGGTCGTGTGTTGATGGTCGGCCTAAACCAGGTCCGCGACGCGACGTTCGCTTCCGTCGGCCAGCACGCCGTGCGCCAGCTCTCCTCCATCGTCTTTCGCCACATGCACGAATTGTCGCTGCGTTTCCATCTGCAGCGGCGCACAGGCGGCCTTTCGCGCGTCATCGAACGTGGCGTGAAGGGCATCGAGTCGATCGTTCGCTTCACCATCCTCAACGGCGGGCCGACCATTCTCGAATTCGCCTTCACCGCTGCCGTTGTGTGGTACCAGTTCGACTTCGTCTATGTTCTGGTCATCGCCGTCATGGTCTGGGCCTATGTCGTTTTCTCCGTCAAGGCGAGCGACTGGCGCATCGCCATCCGCCGCGACATGAATTCCTCCGACACCGAGGCCAATTCCAAGGCCATCGACTCGTTGCTGAATTTCGAGACGGTCAAGTATTTCGGCAACGAGGCCTGGGAGGCCCAGCGTTTCGACGCTTCCATGGCGCGCTACGAAAAGGCGGCGACCCGGGTGTGGACCTCGCTCGCCTGGCTCAATTTCGGCCAGGCCGTCATCCTTGGTCTCGGCATGGGGGTCTGCATGGTGATGTCTGCGCTGGCGGTGTCGCGCGGCGAGCAGACCATCGGCGACTTCGTGCTGATCAATGCGCTGCTCGTCCAATTGTCCATTCCGCTCAACTTCATCGGGTTTCTCTATCGCGAAATTCGCCAGGGCCTGACCGATATCGAGGCGATGTTCGACCTGCTCGATGTCGAGCCCGAGATCGCGGACCGGCCGGACGCGCATGCGCTCGAAGTCGACAAGGGCGAGATCGTCTTCGACCATGTCGTTTTCAGCTACGATCCCGACAGGCCTATCCTGAAGGACGTTTCCTTCACGGTGCCCGCCGGCCGCACGGTCGCCATCGTCGGTCCCTCGGGCGCGGGCAAATCCACCATTTCGCGTCTGCTGTTCCGCTTCTACGACGTCACCGGCGGGGCCATCACCATCGATGGCCAGAACATCCGTGACGTCACGCAAAGTTCGCTGCGCGGCGCCATCGGCATGGTTCCGCAGGACACCGTGCTGTTCAACGACACAATACGCTACAACATCCGCTACGGCCGCACGGACGCGGGCGAAGAGGAAATCCTGAAAGCTGCCGAGATGGCGCAGATCGCCGACTTCATCGCCGACCTGCCCAAGGGCTTCGACACCGAGGTCGGAGAGCGCGGGTTGAAGCTTTCCGGCGGTGAGAAGCAGCGCGTTGCCATTGCCCGCACCTTGCTGAAGGCGCCGCCGATCCTGATCCTCGACGAGGCGACATCGGCGCTCGACACCCATACCGAGCGCGAAATCCAGTCCTCGCTCGATGTCGTGTCGCGCAACCGCACCACGCTCGTCATCGCCCACCGCCTTTCCACCGTGGTCAATGCCGACGAGATCATCGTGCTGAAGGAAGGTGGCATTGCCGAACGCGGCACGCATCACGCGCTTCTGGCCGCCAAGGGGCTTTATGCCGAGATGTGGGATCGTCAGCGTCAGGCGGCGCAGGCCGAAGAGAGGTTGCGCACCGTGCGTGAGGAAGACGAATTGGGTGTCATCGAACGCCGGCATCGCGCCGACGAATATACAATCCCCACCGGGTGACCGAATTCAGCCGGCCGCCCGGATGCGCTCATGGCAGCCGGTGCAGGTTTCGGCCAGCAGCCTGAAAGGGGCGGCCAGTCCGCCGTGACCGGTTGCTTGCGCGGCGATCCATTCGTCCCCGATTGCGGGAAGAGCCTTGCTCGGCTTGGGTGCCGGTCCGTCCGGAAACGGATCGGTGCTATCTCCGGCGCAAGGTCGGGGAATGCGCCGTGTCCGAATTAATCGTTGTGCAGTGCTGCTCCACTGCCTTATCAGTTGGGATGGCCTCTTCAGGCAGGCCGGCTACCCCAGATTGCCAACCCGTTGAAAACCGAAGATCAGCTTCTTCCCGCCATCGGCATCATCCTGTTCGCCACGCTGTGTTTCGCCGCGATGGACACGACCGGCAAGTTTTTGACCGCGCAATTGCCGGCCATCATGGTCGTGTGGGGGCGTACCCTCTTTCAGACGGTTTTCGCCGCAGGCTATCTCGGTGCGGTTGCCGGGCCGAAATTCTTCGTTACGCACCGGCCGCTCGCCCAGTTCATTCGCAGCATCACGCTGACGTCGGCCAGCCTGCTGGTCTATTATGCGTTGTCACACGTTCCGCTTGCCGATGTGATAGCGGCGATGTTTTTCGGTCCCATTCTGGTGGCCCTGTTTTCGGCGATTTTCCTCAGGGAAAAGATCGGCATTCACCGCATCGGCGCCATTCTCGCCGGTTTTGCCGGCATCCTGTTGATCTTGCGTCCCGGCATGGCCGACGCCAGCCCCTGGCTGTTGCTGGCGCTTGCTGCGGCCGTCCTCAACGCGGTCTATCTGATGTTGACGCGCTTTCTGTCCGATCCGGTCGAACGCCGCGCGGCGCAGTTTCATACGACCAGTATCGGCGCCATCGTGCTCACCTTGGCCATTGCCTATTTCTGGCAGACTCCGGATCTGACGGGCTTTGCCTTGCTCACGCTGATGGGGCTACTCGGCACGATCGGGCACTTTTCGCTTGTCACGGCCTTCAAATATGCCCCGGCCTCCCTGCTGAGCCCCTTCCTCTATTCCCAGGTCTTCTTTTCCATGCTGAGCAGCGTGCTGTTTTTCGGCGACCGTCTGACGTTCACAACGCTTGCCGGTACGTTGCTGCTGGTCGCCTCCGGCATTTATATCTGGTGGCGCGAACGCAAGCTGGGTGTGGCGCACACCAAGCCGCCCGCTGCACACTAAGCCAACTTGGCGATGGAGGACGGTGCGGGTCGGTTGTATGCTGGCCTTGCGTCGTTCCGGGAGCACAGCCATGCCATCCACCTTGATCAAGACCCTGTTCGTGTTGTTCCTGACCCTGCCTTTGACTGGGCAGATCGCCTCCGCGGCCACGCTGGAGCGGGTCGACGTGGTCGAATCGGGAACCTTCCGCATCGAAACCGGCGTCGCCACGGCGAAGGCGAATACCCCCACCGGCGAGGTCACCGCCGTCGACAGGGCCGTGCTGATCGAAGCGACCGACACGGTTGAAGCCAGGAAGGGAACCGAGTTCGGCTTCCGCTACACGATCGTCGGCGAACCCGAAGGCGACGAGGTCGAGCTCGACATCGTGATCACCTACCCGGAAGCCGGGTTGAGCGATCCAGCGACCGGCAAGAGCGTGCATGAAAGCCGCTATTCGACGACCAAGAAGATCGGCGCTACCGAGTATCTCGGCTACGGTATCGAGGCCGAATGGGAAGCGGTGCCTGGCCCGTGGTCTTTCGAGATATGGCACGAGGGCGCGCAACTGGCGCGCCTTGTCTTCACCGTGACACAGTAGAGCTAGCCGCCGAACCGCAGCAAATGGCTCCGGCACCTTGTGCAATCGGTGCTGCCGAAACCTTCCGCCGCGATGGCGAAGGCGGAACGCTGCACGGGGCTGGCCACCAGTTCGCATTCCTCGCCGTCGCACACGGGCAGCGCAACGATCTTTGCCGCCGCGCAGGTTAGCCGGTCGACATGCCAGTGCGGTTTCTTGTCCGCGCGAAGATGACGGCGCAGCCGCGCGCGCAAGCCACCTGGACCATTTGCGCTCCCGCAATAGACATACCAGCCCGGCTGCAATCTCGCTTCGTGAGGTGTCGATACCCTGACGTCGACGGGATGATCCAACCGGATCGCCAGAAGATAGGCGCCCTTTGCCTGCGGAATCCGCTCGACGCCGTCGCTCCCCGGCGGTCGTGCCGTGATGCCCGCGCGCGCTATTTCATCAAGCAGGGCTTTCATGGCGTCAGGATAGGCATTTGGCGGACGCGCGGCCATGACAGATTGGGCTTTCGCTGTTAGTTGGAGCGCATGGTGCGCTGTTTGGGCCGGCGGCGTATTGTCGGCCGGCCCGCCTATCGGAAGGTTCTGGAATGCGAATTCTTGTCTGCGGCGCCACCGGTTTCATCGGCTGTCATCTGACGCGCCGGCTGGTCGCGGAAGGTCACGATGTGCGCGGCGTCGACCTGCTCCCGCCACGCTACATGGAGGCGTCGGGCTTTGAGCTGGTGACCGGCGATCTTCGCGATCCCGCTTTTGTCGCGGATGTCGTCGACGGGCCTTTCGACGAGATCTACCAATTGGCCGCCGACATGGGCGGGGCCGGCTACCTCTTTACCGGAGAAAACGACGCGACGGTCATGTTCAGCTCGGCCATGATCAATCAGAACATGCTGAGAGCCGCCTGCGAACGCGATATCGGCAGGATCTTCTACTCTTCGTCGGCCTGCATTTACCCGGTCGAAAACCAGCTCGAGCCCGACAACCCCAATTGCGCCGAGGACTCGGCCTATCCCGCAAATCCCGACAGCGAGTATGGCTGGGAGAAGCTCTTTTCCGAACGCCTCTATATGGCCTTTGCCCGCAATGAGGGTCTGACGGTGCGAATCGCCAGGTTTCACAACATCTTCGGGCCGCATTGTGCGTGGAACGACGGCAAGGAAAAAGCGCCTGCCGCCCTTGCCCGAAAGGTCGCCGAGGCAGCCGACGGCGGAGAGATCGAGATCTGGGGAGACGGCCTGCAAACCCGCTCATTCCTGTATGTCGACCAATGCCTGGAGGGTACGTTGCGGCTGATGCGCTCCGACTGGGCCGGACCGGTCAACATCGGTTCCGACGAAATGGTCTCGATCGACCGCTTGGTCGACATGCTGATCGGGATATCAGGCAAGCGTATCGCCAAGCGTTACGTTGAGGGGCCGCAGGGCGTGCGCGGCCGCAATTCCGACAATCGCCTGATCCGCGAGAAACTGGGCTGGTCGCCGTCGCAGCCGCTGATCGACGGTCTGAGACCGACCTATGCCTGGATCAGCGAGCAGGTGTCTGCCGCCTGAGTTCATCTGTCATCGCTTGGCCATCCCCGGCATGGGAACCGTTGCCGGCGATTTCCGCGATGCGCTCTGCGATCATCGCGCGCATTGCCTCGCCAGCGCGCAATGCGCCCTCGCGATAGCGCCGGTAGTCGCCAGCGACCGACATGATCGCATCGGCGTATTCCGTAGGTGTGGCTGCGCGCGGCGTTTCGGCGAGGTCGTGCCAGTTCGCCATCGCGAACCCGTTGGCGACGACCAGCGGGGTGCCCGACAAGCCGCCTTCGATCACAAGGCCCGATCCGCGCTCCTGATAGCCATTTAGGTCGTAGGGCAGCACCAGCACGTGCGATCGGCAAACCGCGTCGCGGAAGGCGTCGCCTTCGAGAACCGGGTCGAGGATTTCGATCCGGATGCGGTCATGAAAGGCCTCGCCCCCGAGAACCGCATCGAGCGCCGCGCGCTGCTCGGGGTCCATGCGCTCCGCGTAAGACTCATGAGGCCGCTGAAACAGAACGCGGATCGTGCCCTTGTCATGTCGGTCAAGCCGTTCGCTCTCCTGTCGGTCAAGTCGTTCGGCCAGTGACCGAAGTATCTTCGGGATGGATGCCATTCCCTGATCGGGCCGCTTGCCGCCCAGAAAGCCGATGACAAATTCCCCGGCCGGATCGTCTTTTCCCGGCGGCGTTTCCTCGGGGTGAAACGTCATCGGCAGCAGCATCTGCCGGATCGTGGGAAAACCGTGGGTTCGTTCGAGCTTTACCGCGAACTCGACTGTTTCGCTGTAGACATTCAGCTTGTCGCGGTGCCGGGCCGTGTTCGCCAAAGTGGCATAGGCAATTGTCTCCTCCGCTTCGCTCCCCGGATCGATAAGCCCGAGGAAGCGCAGATGAATGTGCGGCCATGCCGCCGCCTTGTTCCTGTCGGCGGCCAGCGCCAAGGCGTGCGCCAGCCTGGCCTTGGGGCTGTGAATGAAAAGCGCATCGTCCGGGCCGAGACCGCATCGCTTCACGAATCTCTCGATCGCTTTTGCCTGACGGTTGATCTGCCTCGCGCGGTAACCGGCGCTCTGCCTGAGCGGGCGTATCATGCGGCCCGCCAGGGTTCTGTCGTCTGGCCAGTGATGCACGGTGACGTCGTCGCTGAAGACCACGTTCCGATCGCTCACTTTCCGGGCAACGACCAGGAATTTCCGCGTCTCCCCCAGCGCCGGCATGAGATAGTGGTCCGTGGCGTAAAAGTGCCCGAGGATCGAAGCGCAATACGGATCCAGAACAAGGATGCGTCGCATGATCGAATTTCCGCTGCGAGGGGAGTGAACGAAACGGCGAGCCCTCCGATGGATCGCGTAGAGCCCGGATTGCGCGCGCCTTGACGATGGTCAAGTGGCATTCATTGAATGCGTGCCGGTTTGTAACATGTTTCGTGAAGCAGGCACACGCCCATGACACCCCCGTCTTTTCCTGCTAGAGCAGCCTGCTTTGAGGAAGACCATGGACCTTACCAACCTCTACACCACATTGCGCAAGGCGCTTGTACCCGTCCATCGCGAGGGCTGGCCATTCATTGCGGCCTTCTTCGTCGCCACTCTGGTGCTTGGCTGGTTGTGGGACCCGCTGTTCTGGATCGGCCTGTTTCTGACCGGCTGGTGCGCCTATTTCTTTCGCGATCCCGAGCGCGTCACCCCGGTATCCGTCGATTTCGTGATCAGCCCCGCCGACGGGCGCGTCTCGGCCATCACGAATGTCGCGCCGCCGCGCGAGACGGGCCTCGGCGACGAGCCGATGCAACGCGTCTCGATCTTCATGAACGTTTTCAACTGTCATGTGAACCGCGCGCCCGCCACCGGCAGGATCGCGCTCGTCGCCCACAAGCCGGGCAAGTTCCTCAATGCCGATCTCGACAAGGCCAGCAGCGACAATGAGCGCAACAGCATGGTTGTCGAAACTCGGCACGGTGCGCTCGCCGTCGTCCAGATCGCCGGTCTGGTCGCCCGCCGCATCGTCTGCTGGGCGCGCGAAAGCGAGGAGATCGGCGTTGGCGAGCGTTTCGGTCTGATCCGCTTCGGCTCGCGCCTCGACGTCTATCTGCCGAAGGGCGCGGTGATCACGGTCTCGCCGGGCCAGACGGCGATTGCCGGCGAAACGATCATCGCCCGCTACGACAACGCACCGGTCCAGCCGGTGACGAGGGTCCAGTGAGTTCAGTCCAGTGAGGTCAGTCCGGTGAGGCCAGTCTGGTGAGACAAGTCACGCCCTTTCCGCCCTTCGATCCCGATGGCGCCGAGGCCGAGCGGGGTCGGCGCCTGCGCGCCATTTCGCTCAGGGCCATCTTTCCCAGCATGTTGACCCTGCTCGCCATTGGCGCAGGGCTGACGTCGATCCGGTTTGCCGTCGAAAACAGGGTCGAGCTGGCGATCGGTGCCATCATACTGGCGGCCTTCCTGGACGGCATCGACGGACGTGTCGCGCGCCTGCTGAAATCGGCTTCGCGCTTCGGGGCCGAACTCGACAGTCTGGCCGATTTCGTCAATTTCGGCGTGGCGCCGGCTATGCTGGTCTATTTCACGCTCACCGACTCGCTCAAATCCTTCGGCTGGATCGCCGCGCTGATCTACGCCATTTGCGCCTGCCTGCGTCTTGCCCGCTTCAACGTGGCGCTGGAACAGAAAAGCCGCCCGAAATGGCAAGGCGCCTTTTTTGTCGGTGTCCCGGCGCCTGCCGGCGCGCTGACGGTGCTTGCGCCGGTCTACGCCTATCTGCTCGGGCTGGACGACACGCTGGCGCTCGATGTTATCGCCGCGATCTACACCGTGCTGATCGGCCTTTTGATGGTCTCGCGCTGGCCCACCTGGTCCGGCAAGGAACTCGGGCGCTCCATACCGCGCGCGCATGTCCTTCCCTTTCTCATCCTCGGCGTTGGTTTCGTCGCCCTGCTGCTCAGTTATCCATGGCAGGTCATGCTGGCGGGCGTCATCACCTACCTCGCTACCATTCCATTCTCGATGCGCGACTGGACAAGGCGGCTTGGCGGCAAGACTGCCGGCGTCGAAGACGAGCCGGATGCTCCTTCGCAGGCGGCCGCAAATGCTGCCGACGACGCAATGAAGAACCCGGATCTGCAGGGCTGATCCGGGTTATTCCAGTTTACGTCGAGCGGTGCGGGTCTATTCCGCCGCCTCGGGCAGGCTGTCGGGGGGAGGGCTCTTGGGCGGCAGGTTCCTGGCCGCCCGGCGTTTCGGCCTGCGCCGAACCTGCGGCGATTCCTCTTCCCCGGCCGCGTCCGCCTCTTCATCGCTCGTTTCCGTTCCACGCCAATAGCGCCAGGTACGGGTGAAATTACCCGGCAACGACAGCATCACCGGGGTGAGGATCAAGGTGAGCAGCGTTGAAAAGGCGAGGCCGAAAATGATCGCCGTCGACAGCTGCACCCACCAGATCGCCGACAGCGAATTGACCGAAATAACGCGGTGGATGAAGTCCAGATTGACCGACATCGCCATCGGCACCAGGCCGAGAATGGTGGTGAACGTGGTCAGGAAGATCGGCCGGAAGCGCTGAGCCGAGGTCTTCAGCACCGCGGCGTGAACGTCGACGCCTTCCGACCTCAGCCGGTTGTAGGTGTCGATCAGCACGATTGCGTTGTTCACGACGATACCTGCGAGCGCGACGATGCCCGTTCCCGTCATGACGATCGAGAACTTCTGTCCCGTCAACATCATGCCGATCAGCACGCCCACCATGGCGAGCACGACCGTCGAGAGCGTCAGCACCGTCTGGTAGAAGGAGTTGAACTGCGTCACCAGGATGATGAACATCAGGAACAGCGCGCCGAGCGCCGCCTTGCCCAGGAACGCGCCCGATTCCTTCTGGTCCTCGTCGGCGCCACGGAAGCGGAAACGCACGTCGCCCGGCCATTCCTGCTGATCGAGCCATGCCTGGATTTCGGCTACCTTGTCGTTCGGCGTCAGGTCGCGATCGCCAAACTTGGCGCCCTTGACCAGGTTTGCCTTGACGTCCATCGCATACAGACCGTCCTTGCGGGTGATCGAAGTCACCTTGTGCTGGGGCTTGATCGTCACGAAATTGCTGATCGGCACCTGGCCGTTGGGCGTGCGCAGCCGCAACTCGCCGAGCTTGTCGAGCGAGCGTTGTTCTTCGGGAAGCCGGATGCGAATGTCGAGCTCGTCTTCCGAATCGTCTGGGCGGTATTTGCCCATCAGGAGACCGTTCGTGACGAGTTGAACCATGGCGCCGACAGGTGCGACGCCGGCATTGTAGCGTCCCGCCTCCACGCGGTTGAGATCGATTTCCCACTCGATGCCGGGCAGGGGGCGTCCGTCTTCCAGGTCCTGGATGTCGGAAAGCGTATCGAAATAGCTGCGCACCTTCGCGACGGCGGCCACGACCGTGTCGTAGCTTTCCGACGTAACCTGCAACCGCACGTCCTTGCCGGTCGGCGGGCCGCCCTCCGTCTTGTGAACCTCGATGTGAACGCCGGCGATGTTGGCAGTGCGGTCGCGAATCTCCTGGAATATCTCGCTCGCCTTGCGCCGCTTGTCGAAATCGGCCAGCTCGATCTGGAAGGTTGCGACCGCATCCGTCGGCTTGTCGCGGCTGCCCCCGCCGAGATCCATGCCGCCACTCTTCTCGCCGCCGGGCGCTTCCGCCGTCAGCACGACATTGTCCAGGCCCTTGACCTGAAGGATCTGGTCTTCGACCTCGATGGCGATGTCCCTGATCTCGCGCCCCGACATGTTGCCGCGCGCCGAGACGAAGACCGTCGCCAGACTGGGTTCCTCGTCGACGAAGAATTCGACGCCGTTATTGTAGACCGAGTAGGCCATGAATGTGCCCACCGTGATGGCGATGGCCGCGACGATCACCGCCAGATTGCCGGCAAGGTTGCGGGTCAGCCGGTCGAGCATGCGCACATAGATGCCCATTGGACCGGTCAGCCGGGTCGGGTCGAGTTCGGTATCCGCCGACAGCATCTGTGCGACATGGGCATGGCCCTCGGGATGCGTCTTGCGCCAGCGCCGCGTGGCGAAACCGGTGACGACCCAGGCCACGATGGCAGCCACGAGCCCGCAGCCGAGCGCTATCGGCAAATGCATGTCGGAGGTGGCCTGCGAACCCACATATCCGCCAGCCTCGCCAAGCCATGCGATCAGAGTGATGGCGAGAAAGGAATGTATCGCCTGCGCGAATTGCGCGTTGCGGCCAATCCATTCGCCATATTGCGCAAACACGATGCCAGTCACCGGCACGAAGACGAGCGCGGTCAGAAGCGAGGCCGAGAGCACGATGATGACCATGATCGGCAGATAGCTCATGAACTCGCCCACCACGCCCGGCCACAACAACAGCGGCAGGAATGCCGCGAGTGTCGTCGCCGTGGAAGAGACGATCGGCCAGAGCATCAGCCGCGCCGCGCGCAGATAGGCCTGCTGGGGCTCAAGCCCCTCCGCCAGCTTGCGGTCGGCGTACTCGATCATGACGATGGCTCCGTCGACAAGCATGCCGACGCACAGCACCAAGCCGTACATGACCATCATGTTGACGGTCATGCCGAACGCGCCAAGCATCAGGAACCCGACCATGAACGAGGTTGGGATCGCGAGGCCGACCAGCAGCCCGGACCGCAGGCCCAGCGCGCCGACCACGACAATCATGACGAGCGCGATGGCCGTCATGATCGAGGATTGCAGCGATCCGAGCTGGTCGAAGATGTTGGAGGATTGATCCAGCAGGAAGTTGACCTTGATCGTATCCGGCCAGTCCTTCGAGAATTCGTTGACAGCGCGTCGCACCTCGTCGTTGTTTTCGATGACGTTGGTGCCGAGCCGCTTGACGATCTCGAGCGAGACCGCCGGTTCGCCGTTGACCCGCGTATAGGTCGACGCGTCCTTGAAACCGCGGCGAATCTCGGCGACCTGACCCAGCGTCACGACGCCCTCGTCGTTCTGCTTGATCGGGATCGAGTAGACGTCGGTGGCATTCTCGACCAGGCCGGGCAGCTTGAGATTGAAGCGGGACTGGCCGTCATCGATGAAGCCAGCCGGCACCAGCTGGTTGTAGTTAGACAGCGCGTTGAGCAGTTCGGTCTGGGTGATGTCGTAGGATTCGAGCTTCTCCAGGTCGAGAATGACCTCGAGCTGTTCGGTGCGGTTACCCTTCAGATTGGCTTCGCGCACCGACGGGATCGCCTCGATCTCGTCCTTGAGACGGCGTGCCTGGGCATAAAGCGTGCGCTCGGGCACGTTACCCGAAAGCGTGACGATGATCGTCGGCTGCAACGCGAAATTGGTCTCGAAGACTTCCGGCTCGTTGGCCTCTTCCGGCAGATCGGCCTTGCCCTGGTCGACCTTGTCGCGAATGTCGGCCAGCACCTTGTCCTTGTCGGTGTCGATGTTGAATTCAAGGATGATGCCGGCATGTCCCTCAGAGGCGACAGCCGTCACTTCTTTCAATCCCTCGAGACTGCGCAATTGCGTCTCCATCGGGCGCACCAGCAGTCGCTCGGAATCCTTGGGCGAAATGCCCTGCTGGGAAATCGAGACGTAATAGACCGGTACGTCGATGTCGGGATTGGCTTCCTTGGGTATCGACAGATAGGTGACGATGCCGGCGATCACCATCACCAGCATCAAGGTGATGACGGTCTTGGGCCGAAGCAGGACGTTTTCCAGGGCGCCGCTCACTGGTCAGCCCCTTCCGTCGCCTGCTGAAGCCGGGCCTGGATCGCCGGATCCAGGACCGGGTCGACCTTCTCGCCGTCGATGACATATTCCTGCCCGAGCGTGATGATCCGCATGCCCGCTTCCGGACCGCTGATCCAGAAGCCCTTCTTGCTCTGCGCCAGGATTTGGATGGGCACGAAACGCACCGTATCGTTGCCGTTCACGACCCTTATGCCGATCTCGCCATTGTCGGCCAGCGTGATCCAGCTTGGCGAAATGCGGAACGCCTGCATGGATGGAAGCCAGATCACGGCGCTTGCCGTCAGGCCGTCGCGCACCTGATGCTGCGGGTCTTCAAGGGCTATTTCCGTGCGGAAGGTGCGCGTTGCGGCATCGGCGGCCGGCGCAATATAGCGGATCGTACCCTTGATCGTTTCTCCGGTGACCAGCTTCACGTCGGCTCCCATGCCTGTCGCCACCTGACCGATATCGCGTTCGGATATCTGCCCGATGAACAGCATCGGGTCGGTATCCATGATCGTCACGCAGACATCGCCCACTTTCAGCATGCCGCCGGGTTCGGCGATCGGGTCGATGACGATGCCGGCCGCATTGGCATGGATTTCGGTCCGGCCGAGTTCCCACTTGGCCTCCGCCAGCACGGCCTTGGCCGCGTCGAGCGCCGCCTTCATCGCATTGAGCTTGTTTTCGGCGGAAAAGCCCTTGTCCATGAGCTTGAGATTGGATTCGTATTCGGCTTGCGCCTGGTTGAGTTGCGCCTCAGCCTGGGCGATGCGCGCCTCGCGCACACCCGGTTCGAGCTTGCACACCAGATCGCCGGCCTTGACCTGATCGCCTTTGTTCACAAGGCGCTTTTCGAGCACGCCCGCGGTTTCCGCCTTGATCGAGACGGTCGCGTCGGCTGCTGTGCGTCCGCGTACCTGCACCGCTTCGATGCGGTCTTTCGCCAGCAGCGGCACATAGCGAACCTTGAACAACTCGCTGGTACGCGTGGCCTCGCGGTCGATGACAGCCGGCGCTTCCTCGCCGGCCTTCGCCTCGCCGCCGACATAAAGCGTGCCTGTCGTCATCCATCCGGCGATGCCGGCTGTAATGAGCAGTGCGATGATGTGTGAGGATCTTACTCTGAATGCCATGGATCAGCTTCCGTTTTGGCAACCGGCTGGGACGACCGGCCATACGATGATGATGGATTCGCTTGCTCGGTCTATTCGGCGGCCTGTGGCTCGCGCGCGGCTTCTGATGCTATGGCGATCAACTCGCCCCTGTTCTTGCGTAGATAAGCAATGTCGCTGCTCATTACATGCTTGGCGTAATTGATGACCCAGCATGTTGCTGGATGATCACAATCGGCGACGATGCCTTCGAGCATTTCCAGATTGGCCTCCATATGGGCGATCCGCTTGCCGAGTGCGTCACCAAGGGCCTGCGCGCCGATCAGTTCGGCGTTCATCGCCTGCAACAGGAATTCCGACTTGAAGATATCCTTTTGCGGCGCTTGCCTCAGGCCGATCACCAGTTCGGATTCCCCCTTGTCGGTGATCGTATAGACCTTGGCCGCCGGCTTGCCCGGATGGTTCTCGACGCGGCAGGCGACCAGTCCCTCCTGTTCGAGGCGGGCGAGCGTGGGATAGATCGACCCGAAACTGATGTCGATGAAAAAGCTGAAGGGCCCGTCGCTGGACATCTTCTTGATATCGTAGCCGCTAGCCTCCTTGAAATGCAGGATGGCGAGAATGAGGGTTCTAACGTTCATGCGGTATCCAGCGATTGGCGGTTTGCGGCGATTGCGGGGCGTGCGCCGGTGCAGGGTATGGTCAGTCGGGAATTATATGTATTTCCGATATATATCGTTCAAGCATATGCGTGCACTGCACGATCACGTTTTGTTGCAGCCGGCAGTCCGAACGCCGCCATCCACCGTCTTTGCAGAATCGGGTGAGGATTGCCTTAACGCGAGGTTTGAAAGGAATTTTCGGGGTTTGGCCGGCGCCTGGCGTATCAAAATGGCGTGATGTGTTGTTTCAAAATTGCAATATTCGCCCATTATCTGCGTTGCGATGCACAAATCGTGGAATTAAGGCTTCACCCTGCGCGCAAACCGCGTTAGTTGAATTGTCCAACAGAAAAATCGACATTGAGATACGCCCTGCTTCTGCCGGGGGCAGGAGACGAAATGGGTGTGCACTTCCGGGCGATTCTGCCCCCCGCTTCATTGATCGGCTTGGCTGTTTTGCTGACTTCGCTGTCCTTGTGGATGGGCTGGGAGATTATTGCCGGCCTGTTTACGCTTGGCGGTCTCATTCTCGTGTTCGACATGCGCAGCCGGCGCCGTGATTTTCACAATGTGCGCGGCTATCTGGATTCAGGCCACGAACCGGCGCAGGTGGCCAAGATCTATCAGTATTCCTGGTGCAGCAGGGCAGCTTGCCAGGCGGCGGCGAGTCTCGCCGGGGAGGAGGCCGAGCGCGCCATCTCCGGCTATTATCGCGAAAACGGTTATCGCTGGTTCCACATCTTTCCAGACAACACCTTCACGCTGAACTCGCCGTTCCTGAAGCTGCGTTTCTGGAAGATCACCCTCTTCGGAAATGCCGGTGCGAAGTCGCTGCTCGACAAGGCGGCGGCCAAGGCGAAGAAGCAGGCGGCGGGCCGTGCCGTGCTTGAAAATGCGCGCGCCAAGCCGTCTGTCGGCAAAGCCGAGGTGCGGCGCAAAGCGGCCTGATCCCGGTTTATGCCGGGCGCTGCGGCGTCAGGAACTTCTTTTCGGAAAACTTGTAGATCTTGCCGTTCTCGCGCATCTGCGGCGAGGCCAGCATGACCAGATCCGGCGCAATTTCGCTCGGTTGGGGCAGGGTGTCGGGATCTTCGCCCGGCATTGCCTGCGCGCGCATGGCGGTACGCGTCGCGCCGGGGTCGACGATCGTGACGCGGATATCGGTCTTTTCGTTCTCGGCGGCGTAGACCCGGGCAAGCGTTTCCAGCGCCGCCTTCGAGGCCGCATAGACGCCCCAGAACGGACTTGCGGAATGGGACGCGCCGGAACTCACGAATATCGCCCTTCCGGCATCGGAAGCGCGCAACAAAGGGTCGAGCGAGCGGATCAGCCGCCAGTTTGCCGTGACGTTGAGATCGAAAACCTTGGCGAAGGTCTTCGGCTCGACATGCCCAAGCGGCGACAGGCCGCCCAGCATGCCTGCATTGGCGAGAAGGATGTCGAGGCGACCCCAGCGCTTGTCGATCTCCGCCCCGAGCCGGTCAATGGCGTCGAAATCGGCAAGGTCGAGCGGCACCAGCGTTGCCGAACCACCTTCGGCCTTGATCGCGTCGTCGAGTTCTTCCAGCCCGCCAACGGTCCGCGCGATGGCGATCACATGCGCGCCCTCGCGCGCCATGGCAAGTGCTGCGTGGTAGCCGATGCCGCGCGAGGCGCCGGTGACGAGCGCGATCCTGTCCTTGAGTTTCTGCATGATTGGCGGGTTATCCGTTCGGTTCGGCCAGCAGCGACAGATTGTGAATGTTGTCGCGGTCGTCCTGATCCGTCAGTTGCGTGGGATACTGGTCCGAGAAACAGGCATCGCAGAATTGCGGCATGTCCTTGTCGCGCGAGGCTTCTCCAGCCGCACGGTACAGACCATCGAGCGACAGGAAGCCAAGGCTGTCGACGCGGATGAAATCGCGCATCTCGTCGACGCGCATGCGCGAAGCGAGCAATTTCTGCTTTTCCGGGGTGTCGACGCCGTAGAAGCACGACGAGATGGTCGGCGGGCTGGCGATGCGCATGTGCACTTCGCGCGCGCCGGCTTCGCGCACCATCTGCACGATCTTCTGGCTGGTCGTCCCGCGCACGATGGAATCGTCGACGAGCACGACGCGCTTGCCCTCAAGGATGCGGCGATTGGCGTTGTGCTTGAGCTTCACGCCCATATGGCGGATCGAATCCGTCGGCTGGATGAACGTCCGCCCGACATAGTGGTTGCGGATGA
>JAGRLL010000158.1:20070-40201 GCA_020441855.1 Nitratireductor sp. | reverse complement strand
CCGGCACGTCAGTTGCAGCCAATCCCGCCGCGGAAACAGAGAAGGAGGTGGGTCTTGCCCGGGCATGACACTGCTAATCGAGACAAGGTCGTTGTTGTCACCGGCGGCGCAAGCGGCATCGGTCGAGCGACGGCCCTGGTCATGGCCGAGGCGGGTTGGGGTACGATCGCGCTGCTCGACCGCAATGAAGCAGGGCTGGAGGCTGTCGCCGCGGAACTGGCTGCGGTCGGCGCCCGCGGGATTCCCGTGCCGGCCGACCTGTCCGACCTGGCGGCCTGCGAACGGTTGATCGGCGAAATCGTGTCTGTGAGCGGCCGGGTGGACGCGGTGGTGCATAGCGCGGCCATCGCCCGTCCGGCCATTGCCGTGGTTGATTACGATACGGCAAAGTTCATGCAGGACTTCGACGTAAACGTAACAGCCGGTTTCATTCTCGCTCGCGACGCGGCACGTCACATGATCGATGCCGGCCGTCCTGGTTCGATCGTGTTCATCGCTTCGATCAATGCTCAAGGTGCCGGAGTGGGCTCCATCGGCTATTGCGCGTCGAAGGCGGGGGTCATCGCGATGATGAAGGTCATGGCGGCTGAACTGGGCAGCCACGGCATCAGGGTCAACACGGTCAGTCCCGGCCCGACCGATACGCCGCGCTCGATCGACAGGGTCGGCGAGAAGGTGATGGAGCGGCTGCGCGAACGGTTCGATGGGGCGGCATTGCGCCGGCTCGGCGAACCGCGGGAGATCGGCGATGCTGTCAGCTATTTGTGTTCGCAAGCCGCGAGCTATGTCTCGGGGCATGACCTCGTCGTCGACGGTGGCCTCATGGCCAGCGTCTACGTCGCGGCGAAGCCTGAATAGGCTGGTGCGATGCGGCTAACCGGCTCGATCCATCTCATCGGTGGTGGCGTGTGGGGCGGACTCGGTCTGTCCCCCGGACCCGACTGCAACGTCTATCTGGTGGAATGCGGTGACGGCTCTGCCGTCATGATCGACACGGGCTCCGGCTTGCCGGGTTCGGTCGACGCGATTGCCGGCCATGTCGAGGAGGCGGGTTTCCGGCCGGAAGACATCCGGGCGATACTGCTTACCCACATGCATGGCGACCACGCCGGCGGCGCGTTGCGCTTCGCGGAAATGACGGGCGCCGAAGTCCATGCGTCGGAACTCACGGCGCGGGTGCTGGCAACCGGGGACGAGGAGACAAGTTCGGTTGCGCTGGCCCGAACCGCAGGGGTTTTCCCGTCCGACTTCAAACTTCTGCCGGTGGCCGGGATGAACTCAATTGCCGAGGGCGACCGATTGGAATTCGGCGATGCGAGCTTCGATGTGTACGAAACGCCCGGGCACTGCGCCGGCCATCTCTCCTTCCTGCTTTCGGCGAGCGGGCGCCGCGACATGATCGCAGGCGATGTCGTGTTCTGGAGGGGAAGGGTTCTGATGCAGGCAACGCCGGACTGCGATCCGGCCGCGCTTGCCGCGTCGCTCGCCAAGCTGGCCGGCCTGGGACAAGTCGACGGACTTTTCTCCGGCCATGGCGCCTTTGTCCTGTCCGGTGCGAACCGGCATCTGGACGAGGCGGCTTCGCATGCCCGTCAGCTCCGCATTCCACCGGGGGTCTGAGAATGAATGTTCCCACATCAAACATGGCCAACCTGGCCGAACCCGCCGAGATTGCCCGCCGGCTCGAACGCTATGTCGGGATCGATTCGACCAATCCCAGTATCGGTGACGGGGTGGGGGAGGCGGCCATGGGCGATGCGCTTGCCTCCGATCTTGCCAGTTTCGGACTGAAGGTCGATCGGCAGGAAGTTGCGCCCGGCAGATCCAACATATTTGGCTATCTCGGCACCGACCCGTCCTTGCCGACGATCGTTCTCGATTCCCATCTCGACACCGTGCCGAAGAGCAAGACCATGTCGCCTCCCGGCTGGCGCGACGGCATCCTTTTCGGTCGGGGCGCCTGTGACGACAAGGGCCCTCTCGTGGCGATGGTCGAGGCGGTGCGCCAGCTCGCCTTGCGTCCCGGTTACCGGAAAGCGAATGTCATTCTGCTTGGAACCGTCGACGAGGAGGTAACGGTCAAAGGTGCCGAGACGGCATTGTCTCGTCTGAAGAATGCCGATCTCATCCTGGTGGGAGAGCCGACCGGTCTCGACATCGGAACCTGGCACAAGGGAACGACCCGTTTCACCATAGAAACGCTCGGCCGATCCGGTCACTCCTCGATGCCCGAGAAAGCCGACAATGCCATCATGCACATGGGCGAGGTTCTGGCACGCATCCGTGATCGCGTGATTCCGGCGCTTCTGTGTTTGCGGCATCCCGATGGCGAGACCTGCAAGATGTCTGTTGGCGCCATTTCCGGTGGCGGGCCGTTGAACCAGGTTCCCGCCCTGTGTCGCATCGGTGTCGACATAAGGAGGATTCCGGGGGTGGAGACGGAGCAGGTCGTATCAATATTCGAAGACGTGCTGACGGATATGATCTCGGCCGGAATTGCAAGGATCGGCCCGTTGCTGGTCTCCTCGCGCGCCTTCGCCAGCACCGCCACCGATGAGATGACGGCGCTGATGGTCGAGACCGCGCGGGCCCATGGCGCTCCGTCCCGGCCGATCGGCCTGCCTTTCGGCACCAATGCAAACCGGTTCGCGCCGGGTCTTGCGCCATCCTTCATCGTCGGGCCGGGGAGCATCGACCATGCCCATGCCGATGACGAGCAGGTGGTGCTTGCCGATGTGGTGGCTGCGGCAAACTTCTTCATAGACGTTGTGGACAAGGCGCCGGCCCTGCTGGGCGTCACCGCCGCGGACGAACGATAACCAGGAGATCGAGAATGCCCATTGCAGAAATCAACGGTGTCAGCATCAATTATACGGTGCAGGGCACTGGACCAGCCCTCGTGCAGGTTCCGGGGGCGGCGACCGGCATCCAGGGCTACATGCGCATGACGCCCTATCTCGTCGACCATTTCACCGTCCTTGATTTCGACCCGCGCGGCTATGGCGACAGCACGCGCGCCGATACCCAATACGGCTTTGATGTATGGGCTGCCGACATGGCCGCATTGATCGATCATGTCGGCTTCGACAGCTTCATTTTCCATGGTGCATCCATGGGCAGCACCTTGGCGCTCGATTTCACCGCGAAATTTCCCGATCGGGTGCGTGCGATGGTGCTGAGCGGGTGCACGGCAAAGAACGACGTCACCTCGCGTGCCCAGTTTCGCGCCTGGAAGTCGCTGGCGTTGGCCTATGGTGTCGGAAGCAAGGAAACCGCGGGGCTGATGGCAACCCATTCGCTGACCCGTAGTCTTCTCGATTCCCCGGATTTGCAGGAAAAGTTCATCGAATACCTGGCCGGCCAGCTGTCGCAGACCGTCTCGCTGGAAGCCTATGTGGCGGCATGCGACTACCTGATCGAGGTGGACGTGACCGACCGCCTTGCATCGATCGAGGTGCCGACCCTGATCATGGTTGGCGATCAGGACGTCCTGACGCCTGCCGTTCAAGGAGAAACGGGCTGCGGAGGCCGGCAGATCTTCGACGGATTGACCGCCTGCAAGATCAAGGAATTCCTGCTGCTTGAAGGCTCGGCACACAGCAACATGCGCGATGTGCCTGATGTCTGTGCAAAAGCGATCGTCGATTTTGTCGATCGGGTGCTCGGGAAAGCCTGATCTTGACCACCAGAAGTCCGGACCTTGGCGCTGGCGATGCAAATGCTTCCGAATGAGGTCCGCGACGGCTGGAAGCGCTTCATGGATGCGGCAAATTTGACGGCTCAGATTTAATATTATAAAATTTTTCGGGTAAACAACGTCGACTTGGAAGGAGTCAGGCATGGACGTTCAGAAGGAAATCGAAGGCGCTTTGGACGACTATCGTACCCATCAAATCGGACGTCGGGAATTTCTCCGTCGACTTGGTGCGGTTGGCGTTACCAGTGTGATGGCCGGTACCTTGCTGGCGCCAATCTCGAAGGCGCAGGCACAGGAAGCGAAGAAGGGCGGCACGTTCGTCGAGGGGTACGACCGTGACTTCAATCCTCTCGACCCAATTCGTTCGCCCTGGGCAGATCCGGGCCTCAACGCCATTTACGAGCCGCTGGTCGTGCGTGATCTGAGCGGCAACATCGTTCCGTTCCTTGCCCTGTCTTTTTCGGCCAGTGATACGCAATGGCGTTTCGAGATTCCGCAAGACCGGACCTTCCAGTCGGGCGCGCCGGTAACGGCCGAAGCCGTGCAAAAGACGGTCAAGGTGATGACGACGCCGAAGGAAGGCCAGAATGCCAGCTTCTACTCGGCCGTCTCCGACGTCGCCGCGGAGGGCAACGATTTGGTGCTTTCGCTGAACACCCCGAAACAGGGGCTGGGCGAGGTACTGGCTACCGAATATGCCTACATCGCGAATGTCGATCGTCGCGCTGAAGTCGGACCTGGAACGTTCGGCGCGCAGGAGGCGGATGGAACCGGCCCGTTCATTCTGAAAGAATACACAACCGGCGCCAAGGTGCGCGTCGAGCGCTGGGCGGAGTATCCGGGTCATGGAGCGGAGTTCTTCGAAAACAAGGGGCCGGCCCACCTCGATGCAATCGAGTGGGTGCCAATTCTTGAGCCGTCCCAGCGCGCCGCCGAAATCGAGACGGGTTCTGTCCATGCAATCAAGAACCCGGCAGCACCCGATGTCGCTCGCCTGAGGAGCAATCAGGATCTCGTGGTTCTGGAATTCCCCGAGACCGCGAATTTTTTCCTGCTTCCGAACGTCAAGCGCAAGGACATCGGTTTCGACGACGTCCGCGTGCGCCAGGCAATGAGCCATGCCATCGACCGCGAGGGGATCGTCGCGGCGATCCTGGGTGGCGGCGCCGAACCGACCTATGGCCCGGCTTCCAGCGGCTGGAAATATTACGAACCGAAGGTCGAAGCGTTCAACCAGTACGATCCGGACAAGTCGGCCGAACTGCTGGAAGCCGCGGGCTGGTCGATCGGCTCATCCGGTGTCCGCGAGAAGGACGGCGTCAAGCTGGAATTCACGGCGATCCATATTGCAAGTCCGATCGAGAACCAGGTTATGGCGGCGATCGCCGCCATGTTCGCCGAAATCGGCGTGACCATGAAGGTTGAAAGCCTCGAGCAGGCGGCTTTCCGCGAGAAGCGGCCCAACGCCGACGTGTGGGCCTTCAAGTGGCTGTGGAGCGTACCCGCCGACGTGATCCCGCTCTTCGTGCGCGTCTATCAGGACAACGAAAATCCCGACGTCAAGGCGGTGCTGGACGCCTTCAAGGGATGGGAGAATGCAAGTTCGGAGGAAGAACTCGTGGCTGCCTCGAGCAAGGGCCAGTTGCTGGTCGCCGAGCTTCTGACCACCATTCCCGTCTACACTCCGCAGACGGTCTGGGTTCACAACAAGAAGGTGCATGGCTGGCGGCCCAACCCGTTCAACCTCTATCCCTTCTACAACGATGTGTGGATCGAAGGCGCGTGAGCGAAGTGAATCAGATCGAACAGAAAACGGATGCCGGGCGCGAGAAATCGTGCCCGGCATGCGCGGTGGCGAAGACGGTTGCCGTCAAGATCGGCTATTCTCTCGTCGTGTTGTTCATCGTCACCATCGTCGCTTTTGTCGGCCTGAGGCTTGCTCCGGGCGACGTGACCACCCAGATCATCGACCCGGCACGTGCCGCGCCCGGCGAATTGGAAGCACTGCGCATCGAACTCGGTCTCGACCAGTCCATGCTCGTGCAGTTCTGGAATTACGTCTCCGGTCTGGCTGTGGGGGATCTCGGCCAGTCCCTGCTGACCCGAGAACCGGTGATTTCCATCGTCGCCACGGCCGGAATCTATTCGGTGGTTCTGGCGCTCGCCGCCTTTGCCATGATCTATGTGGTCGCGATCCCGGCGGGCATTCTCGCCGCCACCCTCAGGGGCGGCATCGTCGACCGCGCCATTACCCTTCTGGCCAGTGTGATGATGGCCACCCCGAACTTCGTTCTCGCCATCCTGCTCGTGAATATCCTTGCCCTTCAGGCAGGGCTGCTGCCGGTGGCCGGTTCGGGAACCTGGCGTCATCTCGTGCTGCCGGCAATCGTGCTGGCATGCGAGCCAATGGGTTTCGCCACCCGGCTTGTACGCACCTCCTATCTGGAGCAGGCCGGCGCCGTCTATGCCGATTCCATGCGCTTGCGCGGGCTGAAAGAGAATCTTATCCGCTGGCAGCACATCATGCGCAACGCACTGTTGCCGGTGATCTCGCTCGCCGCGGTCCAGGTGCGCACGCTGGTCGGCTATACGCTGATCGTCGAGACGATCTTCCGGTGGCCGGGCCTGGGCAAGCGCCTGGTCGACAGTGTGCTGACACGCGACTATTTCCTTGCGCAGGGCCTGACGATCCTGCTTGCGCTGGTCGTGGTTATCGCGACGCTGATATCCTCGCTGCTCTATCGGGCAGCCGATCCCAGGGTTAGAACGGCATGAGCACCACAGCGGATCTGACGGGCGCCGATGTCGGCGCCGCCGGTGGACGCGCAGGCCGGATTCTCGGCGCCGTGCCCGTGTGGATGGTGTTGGCGGTAGCCTTCTTCCTGATCGTCGGCATTGCCGGGATCGTGTTGATGACGGTGCCGGATTTGTCCAAGCTCGTCTACCGCCAGTCATTGTCGAAGGCATTCGCGCCACCCTTCACCAAGGGCACACTGCTCGGCGCCGATCAGCTTGGCAGGGCGATCGAGTACCGGCTGCTGGCCGGGCTCGGCATCTCGCTTGTCTCGGCGGCTGTGGTCACCATGATGGCCACGGTCATCGGCCTCGCCATGGGGCTGTTTGCCGGGCTTTTCGGGCGCACCGCCGACCGGCTGGTGACGATCATCATCGACGTCACATGGGCCTATCCGACCATCCTGCTGGCCGTTGTCGTGGCCGGCATCCAGGGGCCCGGCGTGTCGACGGTCATACTCGCGCTCGGCCTGACCCTGTGGGCGGCGCTGGCACGCATCGTGCGCGGGCAGGTGCTCATGCTGCGCGAACAGGAATACGTGTTGGCGGCGCGGGCGCTCGGCTATGGCCGGTTCTACATCGCCTTCCGGCACATGCTGCCGAACCTGCTTCCGATCTGCATACTCATGGCGACGCTGTTCGTGGCGCTTACCATCATCGCCGAGGCGGGTCTTTCCTTCATCGGGCTGGGCGCGCAGTCGCCGACGCCCAGTCTCGGCAAGACGTTGGCGGAAGGTTTCAGCTTCGCCTCCTCCTCGCCCTGGCCGCTTCTGTTCGGCTCGATCACCATCATCGGCCTGGTGACGACGCTCAACGCCTTCGGCGACCATCTGCGGGACGTGCTGGACCCGAAGGGTGTGGTGCCCTCGGCCGGCAGGATGCTGCGTTCGCTGACCCGGTTGCCGGGCCCGGCGGTCGAGCCGTCCGGCGAGAAGGCGGAATTCGCCGTTTCTGCCCAGGATGTGTCGGTCTCGATCGTGCGGCCTGGGGGTAACGTGCCAGCGGTCACCGGGCTGTCGCTGGGTGTGCGCCAGGGACAGACGCTGGGCATCGTCGGCGAGAGCGGATCGGGAAAGTCGGTTGCCGCCCGCGCGCTGGTCGGCCTGCTTCCGGCCGGGCTGGCGCTGGAATCGGGCCGCGTGCTGTGGAACGGCCGGGACATCGCAACCTATTCGGCGGAACAATTGCGCCAGCATCGGGGTCGCTTCATCGCCCTCGTGTTCCAGGACGCCAGAGCCAGCATGGACCCGCTCTACACCGTCGGCGACCAGATCGTGGAAACCCTGCTGGCCCATTTCCCGCAGGACCGCCGGTCCGCTCGCGGCAAGGCGCTTGAAATGCTGGCCAGGGTCGGGCTGAACGATCCGGCGGTCTTCTTCGATCGCTACCCGCATCAGCTTTCCGGTGGCCAGATGCAGCGCGCCGCGCTCGCCGCCGTCCTGGTGCTCGGGCCCAAGGTGCTGATCGCCGACGAACCGACCACCGGGCTGGATGCGACGACCCAGAAGAAGATCGTCGAACTCGTCGCCCAGTTGCAGCGCGAGATGGACATGACGGTGATATGGATTTCGCACGACCTCGACCTTGTCGGCCAGATCGCAGACAACATCGCGGTGATGTATGCGGGCCAAGTGGTGGAGACAGGCAATGCCACCACGGTGCTGACCTCGCCGACCCATCCCTACACGCGAGGCCTCATCGACAGCCGACCCCATATCGGCCATGCGCCGAAGACCCCGCTGGCCTCGATCGGCGGATCTGTGCCGGAGCCGGGCGGCTGGCCGCCGGCCTGCCGTTTCCAGCCACGCTGCGAGCGGTCGCTTGCCCAGTGTGCCAGCCTCGCGCCGCAACTGGCCGCCACCGAACGCAATGGCGTCCTGTTGCGCTGCCATAACCCGATCGAATCCGCCCCGAAGGACGCAACATGAGCAGCTCCGAAACGTTGATCCGGGCCGGCGGTCTGCGCAAGCGCTATGCCGGCGAGGGCGGGCGGCGCGGCCATCTGGCGCTCGACGATGTATCGTTCGAACTGGCCGCCGGCGAGACGCTGGGGATCGTCGGCGAAAGCGGTTCCGGCAAGAGCACGCTAGCGCGGGTGGTGATGCGCCTGACCTCCGCCGATGGCGGCCGGATCGAGTATTGCGGGCGCAACCTGCTGGCACCGAACCGCGAGGATGCCGCGTTTCTGACCCGCCAGGTTCAGATCGTCTTCCAGGACCCCAGTTCCTCGATGAACCCGCGCCGTACCGTGCGCCAGGCGTTGAGCGAGGCGGCGCGTGTCGCAGGCGTTGGAAAGCGGAACATGGAGGACCGGCTGATCGAACTTCTCGATGCAGTCGGCCTTTCGCGCGAAAAGCTGGATGCCTATCCGCACCAGCTTTCCGGCGGCCAGCTGCAGCGCATCGGCATCGCGCGTGCCCTGGCGGTTTCGCCAAGGGTGATCGTCGCCGACGAATGCGTCAGTGCGCTCGACGTCTCCGTGCAGAGTTCGATACTGAACCTGCTGCTGGACCTGCAGCGAAACCATGGACTGGCCTACATCTTCATCAGCCACGACCTGTCGGTTGTCCATCACATGAGCGACCGGGTTGCCGTGATGAAATCGGGCCGGATCGTCGAGGAGGGCGAAACCGCCGCAGTGCTGGGCAATCCCTCGCATGAATATACGCGGGAACTGATCGCCTCCGTTCCGGGGCTGGAGAAACATTGAGCCAGGCAGATACCGCCCTGAAACCGCTTCATGTCGACGTCGCCGGAGGAAACCTCGCCGCGGTGATGGAGCCCGGTACGGGAGCGTTCACGATCGTGCTGATGCACGATCTTGGCGGCGACCTCGACACGATGCTGCCCTTGCTGGCCTGCCTGCCGCTTCCAGAAGCGCACAGGATCGCAGTCGATCTGCCGAACCACGGCCTCTCGTGCGACTGCCCGGAGGGGGAGGAGACCGCGATAATCGGCGCCTGGCTGGATGAACTGGCGAAAAGGGGCTGGGGTCCATTCGTTCTTGCCGCTTCGGGCAGTTCCTCGGCAGTCGCCTGGCAGCTTGCCGCCTGCGACAACATCGCCGGCATCTGCCTCATCTCGCCGGCCGAGGGAACAGGGAACGTCGAGCATCTGCCACGGGCCATACCGCTGATCGCCTTCGTGGCGGGCGGCTCGCCCGATCGCATGGCGTCCTGGCAGCGCTATCGCGCCCGGGCGCGGGGGCAATGGCTCTCCGTATCCACAACCGCCACGCACGAACAGCTGCTCGCCTTTGACCCGGATGTCAGGGCGCAGGTCGCCTCGCACCTGGCCGGCTTTGCCCGCGAAGCTTACATGCTCTCATTGCAATCTACGTGACGAACAGTCTTTCAAATGCCGCGTGGAGTGCGCACCGTTTCGGATCACGTCCCGATACCTTTGGCACCATCGAACAAAGGCGTATCGGCAATCTGGAAACAGGATGCGGACATCCGGTCATGGCCTTGTCCCGCCATGATCCGGGCATCATGCATTTGCGCCGATCATGCCGGCGCGGATGGTTCCGAAACAGGGATCGCGGGACTGTAATGAAACGGACGTTTCCGTTGTGTGAAGCGGTCAGGGCGACCGGCAGATCGCCGCAGCCTGAACTGCGATGAAAACCGAACCGGAACCTGTGTCGGGAAAGTGCCCGGGCGCGCCGGAAAATTCCGACGACGGACACCCGATTCCAGACAGGCCTCGAACGGCCAGCGGATCGCTGCGGCTTCGCGTTGATTGATGATCGGCTTGCGTTGAGGGCTGCCAGCGGGGCATCGGCGCTTCCGCTGCTTGCTGAATCATGCGAACGGGAGTTAAAGCTTTCGACTTGTATCCAAGGATACAGACTGGCTTTTCCGATTGTACGAAACTTATCGAGACGCTGCCAGCTTGTGGCGCATTCGCCCAAGGTTTGGAAGAAATGGCCACACCGTCTTGCCAGTCCGGCTTGCTGTGCAGATGGATGTCATCGGTTGCAAGTTTCCAAACCGAAACCTGAACGATCCTTTTCATTCGAGGAATCCATGCCACACATGTCCATCGAATATTCCCCAGGCATGGAGGAAAATGCGGACATGGCGGCTTTTTGTACCACCATCCATGATGCGATGCGGGCTGAAGCAATATTTCCGCTGGCGGGCATCCGCGTGCGCGCATACAGGGCCGACCACGCGATCGTTGCGGACGGCCTGCCGGAAAACGGCTTCGTCGCGCTGACGCTCACCGTGGGGGCGGGGCGCGCCACCGAGGTGCTTCAGGAGGTGGGTAACCGGATTTTCGCGGCGGCGAAAGCGGCGCTCGCGGAACCCCTCTCAACGACGCATTTCGCCCTTTCGCTTCAGATCAGGGTCACAGATCCCGATTTGAGCTGGAAGGCTACGCCCATTCATCAAAGGCTGTCCAAACCCGAATGATCGGCAGGCACATGAGGCCTCCGACAAGACATCCAGCCCACACGACGATCACGAGAGAACGATAATGAAACATGGTCCTATCCGCTTCGCGACCTTCATCGCCGATGGCGCTGAGCGATTTGGCGCAGTTGTCGAAGACGGCATCGTGGATCTGACGGCCGAATTCGACGGGCGCTACCGGCATCTGCGCGAGGTCATCGCCGCCGGCATGCTGCCAATCCTCGCGACCGCTGCCTGGGGAAGGCTGCCCGACTTCGCCCCTGACGCGGTGACATATCGCATCCCCATCCCAGATCCCGAGAAGATCGTCTGCATCGGGGTGAACTATCCCGACCGCAATGCCGAGTACAAGGATGGCCAGGCGGAGGCTTCAAGGCCGTCGATCTTCCTGCGTTTCGCGCGCAGCTTTGTCGGTCAGGAGCAGAATTTGATCCGGCCGCCCGAGTCGCAACAACTCGACTACGAAGGCGAGGTCGCCATCGTCATCGGCAAGGAGGGGCGTCGCATCCCGCGCGAAGCCGCCTACGATCACATCGCGGCACTAACCCTTTGCAACGAGGGCACCATCCGCGACTGGGTCCGCCATGCGAAATTCAATGTCACGCAGGGCAAGAACTGGGATGCCTCCGGCGCAATGGGGCCATGGATCGTGCCTTTCGAGAGTGCCGACCAGCTTGACGATATCGAACTTGTAACGCGGGTGAACGGCGAAGTTCGCCAACAGGACCGCACATCGCGAATGATGTTCGATTTCCGCTATATCGTGAATTATGTCTCCACCTTCTGCACGCTCGTGCCGGGCGACGTGATCGTTTGCGGCACGCCGACCGGCGCGGGCGCACGGCACGACCCGCCGGTCTGGCTGAAACCCGGCGACATTGTCGAGGTCGAGGCGGAAGGCATCGGGGTGCTGCGTAACGGTATCGAGGACGAACAATGCTGAGCAGGTCCGATATCGAAGCCGCGGCCGGGGCACTTGTCGAAGCCGAACGCAGCGGCGCGCAGACTGGCCTCCTTTCGGTTCGCCATCCGCAGATAACCCTCGATGACGCCTATGCGATCCAGGCTGCCTTCATAAAAAGGAAGCTTGCGACGGGTCGTCGCGTCGTCGGCTGCAAGATCGGCCTCACCTCCAGGGTCATGCAGGAAGCCCTCGGCATCGATACGCCCGACAGCGGTGTCCTGCTCGACGACATGGCCTTTGCCGATGGAGCCACGGTGCCTGCCGGTCGTTTCATCCAGCCCAGGATCGAGGCGGAAATTGCCTTCATCATGAAATCAGTGCTGGAAGGCGAGGTGACGCGCGAGGAAGTCATCGCAGCGACGGAAAGCGTTGTTCCCTCGCTTGAAATCCTCGACACCCGCATCCTGCGCAAGGACCCGCAAACCGGCGCCGCGCGCAAGATCTTCGACACGGTCGCCGACAACGCCGCCAATGCAGGCTTCGTGCTGGGCAGTCAGCGGCATTCCCCGGAGACGTTGGATCTGCGCTGGGCCGGTGTGATCCTGAAGCGTGACGGCGAGGTTGTGGCGACGGGACTCGGCGCCGGCGTTCTGGACGATCCCGTGACCGCGCTCATCTGGTTGTCGCGCCGGCTGGCGTCCGTCGGCCAGCGCATCGAGACGGGGCAGGTCGTGCTTTCGGGTTCCTTCATCAGTCCGGTGGAATGCCCGCCCGGCACCAGGATCGATGCAGATTTCGGCACATTCGGCTCCATTGCGATTGGTTTCGAATAGGAGAGGTTCCATGCCAGCACCAAAAAACCGCTTCAAGGAACGCCTGAAGCAGGGCGAGACCCAGATCGGCCTGTGGCTGGGCCTCGGCGAGGCGACGACCGCCGAACTGTGCGCCCATGCCGGGTTCGACTGGCTGGTGATCGATGGCGAGCACGGCCCCAACGGCCTGCGCGACATACTCGAACAGCTTCGGGCGATCCGAACCGAAAGTCATCCGGTCTTGCGCGTGCGCTGCGACGATCGCGCGATCATCAAGCAGATGCTCGACATCGGCGCGCAATCCATACTCGTGCCCATGATCGAAACGGCGGAACAGGCACGGCATGCCGCAGGTTCCGTTTATTATCCGCCCAAAGGCGCGCGCGGTGTCGGTGCGGCGCTGGCACGCGCTTCCGCCTACAACACCATTCCTGACTACCTGGCCACCGCCAATGACGAGATCTGCCTGCTGCTGCAGGTCGAGAGTGTGGCGGGTATCGAGGCCCTGGACGAGATCCTGGCCGTAGACGGTGTGGACGGCATCTTCGTCGGTCCCTCGGACCTTGCCGCCGACATGGGCTATCTCGGCCGGCCGGGTGTCGAAGAGGTGCAAATGGTCGTGCGCGATGCACTGGCGCGCATTCGTGCTTGCGGCAAGGCCGCGGGCATCCTCACCTCCGACCAGAAACTGGCCCTGCAATACCGGGAGATGGGGATCGAGTTTCTGGCAGTGGGCTCGGATGTCGGTGCCCTGTCTGCAGGGCTGAAAGACCTGAAAAACGCTTTCCTGTAGGAATGCGCACGCCTGGCGTCTCTTACCTTTCGCAGGTCCTCATTTCGTCACCGAACCGGCCCGAGTAATGCCGCCGTTCAATTCGCGGACGATGTCGCGGCTGCGGCGATGTTCACTTCAGCAATTGCGGCAGGATCAGTGCGATTGAGGGGAAGGCCATCAGCAGGGCCAGCCGGATGATGTCGACGATCCAGAACGGGGTGACGCCCCTGAAGATCGTGCCGGTCGACACATTGCCCACGACGCCCTTGAGCACGAAGACGTTGAGGCCGACCGGCGGGGTGATCAGGCTGATCTCGACGGCGACGACAACGATGACGCCGAACCAGACAGGATCGAAGCCGAGGCTTGTCACCAGCGGAAAGAAGATCGGCACCGTCAGCAGAAGCATGGACATGCTCTCGAAGACGCTGCCGAGCAGCAGGTAGATCACGAGGATCAGGACCATCACCATCATCGGCGCCAGGCCCAGACCCTCGACGAAGGCGACGAGTGCTTCCGGCAGACCTGCCAGATTGACGAAATTGGAGAAGATCGAGGCGCCGATCAGCACGACATAGAGGACCGTGCTGGAGACGGCGGTCTCGGTGAGCACCTCGCGGATGTCGGCGAAGGAAAGGCGGCCACGCATCAGCGCGATCAGGAAGGCGCCCGTGGCGCCCATGCCGGCGGCTTCCGTCGGCGAGAAGGTCAGGTTGAGCGGTTCGAAATCGAACACGCCGTAGAGACCGCCGATTACAAGGAAGAACAGCAGCAGGATCGCCCAGACGTCGAGCAGACGCCGGAACCGCTCGCCCCAGCCCACACGTTCGCCCTTCGGGCCTTTCTCCGGCGCGCGCCAGACGACGTAGCGCACGGCGGCCAGATAGAGCAGCACGCCGAGCAGACCGGGAAGGAAACCCGCCAGGAACAGCGAGATGATGCTGGTCTCGGTCAGCAGACCGTAGATGATCAGTATGACGCTTGGCGGAATGAGGATGCCGAGCGTCCCGCCAGCGGCGATCGAGGCAGTCGAGAGGTCATCGGCGTAACGGTATTTTCGCATTTCAGGCAGCGCGACCTTGGACATGGTCGCCGCGGTCGCGAGCGAGGAACCGCAGATGGCGGAGAAACCGCCGCACGCCATGATCGTCGCCATGGCGAGGCCGCCGCGGAAATGGCCGAGAAAGGCATAGGATGCGTTGTAGAGTTCGCGCGACAAGCCGCCCTTGTTGACGAACAGGCCCATCAGGATAAACAGCGGGATGACCGACAGGCCGTAATCCTGGGCGCTGTCGATGATCAGGCGCGCCGCCATCGATGTCGATGCGGTCGTCGACGTCAGCAGGGCGTAGCCGACGGTGCCGACAATGCCCATGGCGAAGGCGATCGGCACGCGCAAGAAGGCGAGCAGGAGAACCACCGCGAACCCCAACAGCGCTTCAGTCATATGTCGAGAACCTCATGGCGTTCGGCTTGCGGACGATATCCGGCCAGAATCATCAATCCCTTCACGACCAGCAGAATGGCGGTGATGGTCGTCATGGCGAGCACGAAATAGGCCACATAGAATTGCGGGATGTTCAGATATTCCGTCACGTCGCCATATCGCCTCGCGCGCTCGGCGAGCACCCAGATGCGGGTGATCGGCCAGTACAGCAGCGCGCCGCAGACCAGTTCGCTCAGCCCGTCGCGAAGACGCGCTGCGAGCGGACCGAAACGGCTGTCGAGCAGGTCGACCGCGATATTCTCGCCCCTGGCGCTGACCATGGGCAGCGAGGTGAAGACGATGACCACAACGGCGATGCGGGTGAGTTCGGTCGCCGACTCCATCGGACTGTTGAGGATCGAACGCAGCACCACGTCGACGAAGGTCATGGTCATGAGGAAGAAGAGGGTGGCGCCGGCAACCCAGGACGGCAGGGCAAGAGCCAAATCGATGGCCCTGTGCCGTCTGGATGGGATGCCGGAACCTTTCGCTTGTGTCATGATCGTCTGACACCGGCCCCCTTAACGGGCGGCGCCAATCTCCGACTGGATGGCCTCGAACGCGGCATTGGCGTCCACGCCGGTCGCCGAGACGTTTTCGAGCACCTGCTTGCGGACATTCGCGGCGATTGCGGCGAACGATTCCTGATCGGCCTGTGAAGCCTCGACGATCACATTGTCTCCGGCAGAGCGCGTGGCTTCCCAGCCGTCCTCGTCGATCTCGTCCCAGACCTTGCCGGCCATGCGGGAAGCGGCCTCGCCGAACACGCCGTCGAGCGCTTCCTGGATGTCGGCGGGCAGGGAGTCGAACTTCTCCTGGTTCATGATGAGGGCGAAGGTGCCGCGATAGAAACCGCCCGGCATGACGTAGACGTTCTTCGTGACCTCGGTCAGATTGAAGCTCTTGCGGCTTTCAATCGGCGACAGCGTGGCGTCGGCGGCATGGGAGGCAAGGGTCTCATAGAGCTTGGGCGAGGGCACGGAGATGCCCTTGGCGCCGACGGCCTCGGCGACCATGCTGGAGACGCCACCGCCGACGCGAACCTTGAGGTCCTTCATCTGCTCGAGGGTCTCGACCTGCGCGCTCGAATTCATCTGGCCGGGGCCATGGACCATCAGGCCGATCAGCTTGACGCCCTGATATTCGTTGGCCTTGGCGAAGTAATTTTCATAGGCATGCCAATAGGCGACGGAAAGCGTCTCCGAGCTGGCGTCGTAGCCCGGCAGTTCGAGCATGGTCGGCGTGACGAAGCGGCCCGGATTGTAGCCGTGGAAGATCCAGGAAAGATCGGCGGCCTGATCCTGCACGATGTCGAACTGCGCCGGTGGCGGGGCGAGCCCGATCTTGAGTTCAGTGGTGACGCGGCCATCGGTGGCTTCCTCGATCATTTTCGTGAGGTTCGGCCACATGATCGAGTTCATCGCGGCTCCTGGCGGAGTCCAGCTCGAGATCACCAGAGTGTATTCAGCGTCGGCGGCCGTTGCCGTCGAGACCTGACCGGCGACCCCCATCATTAATGCTGCACCGATCAGCGTCGAGAATTTGTTCATTTTGGCACCTCCGAAGTGGGTTGATCGACCTTCAGGTCGATCACCGACATTAGTGCGGTGCCCGAAAGCGGTCTGTATCCAGCTATACAAGGTCGCCGATGCCGCTTGCAAAAGACCCGATGTCAGTCGTCGAAGTCCGGATCGCTAACGTCGCGGGAAAGGAATATCTTGCCGTCGCGCCTGATCAGCACGCCGCGTTTTTCGAGCTTGCCGATGCTGCGGGTGACAGTGACGCGTGTAAGCCCGATCAGGTGGGCGAGCTTCTCGTGCGAGACGTTGACGGAGCCGTCGGCTGTATTGCTGCTGATCTGCACGAGCAGGTGCAGCACCCGCTTTTCGGGGGGGAGCTGGGTGATCTGCGTAAGCCGCTTGAGCAGCATCCTCTGCTTGAGCGAGATTGCGTTGATCAGGCTGATTACGAGCGGCGAGTTCTGGCCTAGCAACTGCCAGACATCGCTGGTGCCGAAATGCAGGAGTGTGCAGTCGGCAATCGCGCGGGCGCTGGTCAGCCGCGGCGCGCCATCGAAGGCAGCGCCTTCGCCACACAGCGCGCTGGGTCCAAGCAGGTCGATGATCGTTTCCTGTCCGGCGCTCATGAGCGCCATGATCTCGACATAGCCGCTCTTGAGGATGAATATCCGATCACCGCGGTCGCCCTGCCGATAGATGTACTGGCGGGCCGGGACGCTCATTTCCCGATATTCTATTTCAGATGTTTCCAGCAGGCTGACGAGGTCGACCGGAATCGAGAATGTTTCCATGCCGGAACTGCAAAGCTCCAGTTTTCTGGCGTTCTTTTCGATCTGCACCTTTGGAATTCTCCGTCACACACCAGTCTAGGTTAGGGCAATCGCCCGACGGCGCAAGTCAAAAAAAGGCCGCGCCCGCGGCAGGGTGCGCGCTCGCCCGGTCGCCAGCGGCAGGGGATTTGCCAGGACCCGCCCAAAATTTTTCGGACTGGTATCAGGCGATACCGCCGGCCTTCGCTTCCCGGCCTAAGCTGAGCGCATACGGTGAAGATGCAGGGGGCAGCGAAGGAACGGAACATGTCCGCAAATCAGAAAATAAGGGAAATCGCCAATATCCAGGGACTTGGCCACATCGAGTTCTGCGTCAGGGATCTGGAGCGCGCCAGGGATTTTTATGTCGACCTCATCGGCTTGCACGAGACGGAACGCGATGCCGACCGGGTCTATCTGCGCTGCACTGAATCACGTGAGCACCATGCCTTCGTTCTGCGCAAGGCGGATGCCGCCGGAGTGGGACATATCTCTTTCAAGGTTTCCAGCCCGGATGACCTGGAACGCATGCAGAAACGTTTCGAGGCGCTGCAATTGCCGACCCGCTGGGTCGAGGGCGAGGAACTTGGACAGGGCAGGGCGTTGCGCGTGCGCGACCCGCTCGGCTTCACCATCGAATATTATGCCGAGATGGAGCCTGTTGAGTGGCTGGTGCAGAAATACGACCAGCATCGCGGTGTGGCGCCGACGCGCATTGACCATGTCAACATGCTCACGCCAGACGCCCAGTACGGCTACCAATGGTACACGGATGAACTCGGTTTCGGCTGCGCGGAACTGACGGAGTCCGATCCACCAGATCATCGCATCTGGGCGAGCTGGCTGTTCCGCAAGGCGACGGTACATGACGCCGCCGTCATGACGGGCAAGGGTCCTTCGGTGCATCACGTCGGCTTCTCACTTCCCGACCCGATCTCCATCATCAAGGCGTGCGATATCATCGCAAGCGCGGGCTACACCGACAGCCTTGAGCGCGGACCCGCCCGCCACGGCATCTCCAACGCGCTCTTCCTCTATGTCCGCGATCCCGATGGAAATCGTTTCGAACTCTATACCGGCGACTATCTGACCGGCGACACTTCGATCGAGCCGATCCGCTGGAACCTCAACAACCCGATCCGCCAGACACTCTGGGGTTCACCGCCGCCGCGTCGCTGGTTCGAGGAATCGATGGCCATGGCGACGCTCGACGGAAATGGGGTGGAGCCGGTTTCCGAGCCTCAGATGCAGGCCATTCCCGATTACGTGCTCGACTGACGCCGCCGGCCCGGCCGGTTTCGAAACGCAAGGGCGGTTTTGGGGCATGGCCCCGGAGCCTGCCCTAGCGCCGGGCTATCGCTGCCAGACTTTGCCAACAGACACTTCGTCGACAGGCACTTCGCCGACAGGCACTTCGCCAACAGACAATTCACGAACAGACAGGGAAATTTGCTACGATGACAAGACAGGTAATCGCCCAGCCGGGCGGCACGAACTCGACCGCGCCCTATTCGCCGGCCATAAAATGGGGTCAGATGCTGTTCGTTTCGGGTCAAACCGGTTCCGATCCGGTGACGCGCCAATTCCCCAGCGGCATCAAGGAGCAGACACGCATCTCCTTGCAAAGGGCGAAGGAGATTGCTGAATCCGTTGGTGGATCCCTGGACAATGCGCTGAAGGTGACGATTTTCATGACGGACATGCTCAACGAATTCCAGGCGATGAACGAGGTCTTTTCGGAGTTCTTCCCGCACGAGCCGCCGGCGCGCTCGACCGTTGGCGTTGCGCATCTGGCGCGTGAAGGGCTGAAGGTGGAAATCGAGATGATCATCGCGCTCGACTGACAATATCCCGGTTTCGCGGACAACATGGTCGGCATGAGACAGGCACGAAATGACGAACCCTTGTTGCTTACGCACGGGGAGTTGTGGACGCCCGGCCCGGATGGAGCAACGCTTCCGTGCCGGGATGCCGATTCCGTGCTCGTCGTCGACAAGCGCATTGCGTGGGTCGGCATGGCGCAGGACGCGCCGAAGGTCGGCCGGCGTATCGATGTCGGCGGTCGTGCGATCCTTCCCGGGCTCACGGATGCGCATTGCCACCTCTTTCTGCTCGCGCTTTCGCGTGTCGGCCTGCAGACCAGCCATGCGCGCAGCATCGGGCAACTTCTCGATATCGTTTCTGACGCTGCCGCGCGCACCCCGCAGGGGGGCTGGATCGTTTCCTACGACTACAGCGACATGCTTCTTGCGGAGAAACGGCATGTAACGCGCAAGGAGCTGGACCGCGTGGCGGGCGACAGACCCGTCCTGCTGCGCCGGGTCGGCGGCCATCTCGCGGTCGCCAACAGCGCGGCCTTTGCAGCAGCCGGCGTGGACGAATCCGTTCTCGACCCGGCGAGCGGCGGTTTCGATCGTGCCGACGGGCGCCTGACCGGGGTCATGCGCGAGGAAGCCGAGTATTCGGTCGTCGCCGTCGCGCCGCTGCCGGAAACGGACATGGTGCACGAGGCAATGCTTGACGTCGCCAATGCCTATCTGTCCCTCGGCGTCACCGCCGTGGTGGAGGCAGCGGTCGGCTTTACCGCAGGGTTCGATGCCGAGTGGAAGGTATGGACCGGGCTTCGCGAGGCGGGACGGTTTCCGCTGCGCGTGGGGTTCATGCCCAATATCTCCGCAACGGAAGCGGAATTGCGGGGGCTTGATCCGGGAAAGGTCGATCCGGATTGGCAATGTGTCAGTCTAAAATGGTTCGCGGACGGCATCGTCGGGGCGCGAACGGCCTTTGTGTCGTCTTCTTACCAGGATGGCTCCGGGCGCGGGCAACTCATGATGCCCAGGGACGAACTCGAACAGCAATTGACCGAGGCGCATGCGATGGGCTGGCAGGTCGCTACGCATGCGATTGGCGACGAGGC
>JAGRLL010000158.1:0-19992 GCA_020441855.1 Nitratireductor sp. | reverse complement strand
GAGCATCTCGGCGTGCTGAACCGCTCGCTGCTTCCGGCGCTCGCCGGGGGCGGCTTTGTCGTCGTGCCGCAATACGGTTTCCTGTCCAGGATTGGCGACTCCCTGTTCGATGCGCTGGGCGAGGAACGGATGGCCGACATTTATCCTGCAAAATCGCTGATCGACCTCGGGATTCCGGTTGCCGGCAGTTCCGACTGCCCGATGGGCCCGTTCTCCCCGTTCGAAGGCGTGGCGGGTGCGATGGCGCGACGCTCCTCGGCGGGGCTGTCGATATCGCCCGACGAACGGATAGCGCTGGAACAGGCCGTCGACTGCTACGTGAGGGGCGGCGCCAAGGCCATGTATCACGAGAAGTTTCGTGGCGCCCTTGTCGCGGGAATGGCTGCCGACATCGCTGTCCTCGATCGGCCTCTCGAGGGATTGTCCGCCAGTGAACTGCCAGCGGTGCGAGCCGAGATGACGCTGGTTGATGGCGCCATTCGCCACGATACGGGCGTCCTGATACCGGCGCGATGATCCAATACGAAAGGATCTGGAATTGACAAGTCAGCGGCTCGACGTCATAATAATTAACATGTTAAGTATATTTGCCTCAGGGCGAATCCCGCACTAACCCAAATGTTGGAAATGCCGATGTCCTCCACCGATCAGTTTGACCGCAATCTCAAAGATGCCGAATCCTTGCTCGAACGCTTCAGGCAAAGCGCCGTTCCAAACATCATCGGCGGGGAAGTCGTCGCAGACGAGAACCTGCTGGACGTCCTTGATCCGTCCACAAATGAAGTGCTGTGCAAGCTCAGTCGGGGTGGGGCGAGTGTCGTCGACCGGGCGGCGAAGGCGGCAATGGAGGCTTTCCCAGTGTGGCGCGACCTGCCGACAGCGAGACGCGAAAAGGTGCTCGTGGCGATCGCCGAGGCGATCGAGGGCAGGGCGCGCGAGATTGCGCTGCTTGAAAGCAAGGATACCGGCCAGCCGATCCGCTACATGGAAAAGGCGGCCGAGCGCGGTGCGGCAAACTTCCGGTATTACGCGAAGATGGCGTCGAAGGCGGCGGACGGCGTCTCCTCTCCCACTGCGACACATGTGAACTACACCACGCGCGTGCCGATCGGCCCGGTCGGCATCATCACGCCGTGGAACACCCCGTTTATGCTGTCGACATGGAAGATGGCGCCGGCGCTGGCCGCCGGTTGCACGGTGGTGCACAAGCCGGCCGAATGGAGCCCGCTTTCTGGCTTCCTGCTCGCCGAGATCGTGCAGGACGTGTTGCGCAAGGAAGGCTTGCCGGCAGGTATCGCCAACCTGGTGCAAGGTCTGGGCGAGGAAACGGGTAAAGCGCTGACCGAGCATCCCGATATCAAGGCGATCGCCTTTGTGGGCGAGTCCGCGACCGGCTCGGCGATCATGGCGCAGGGCGCGCCGACGCTCAAAAGAGTGCATTTCGAGCTTGGCGGAAAGAACCCGGTCATCGTGTTCGACGACGCGGACATGGACCGGGCGCTCGATGCGGTGCTGTTCATGATCTACAGCCTGAACGGGCAACGCTGTACCTCGTCCAGCCGGGCGCTGATCCAGGCTTCCATCTACGATGAGTTCACCGCGCGCCTGGTCGAGCGAATCGAAAGGATCAAGGTTGGAGATCCGCTCGATCCGGCAACTGAAATCGGCCCGCTGATCCACGCCGAGCATCTGCGCAAGGTGGTCAGCTATGTCGGCTGCGCGGAAGAAGCCAACGCCACCGTCGCGGCGGGCGGGCGCTGCGAGCCGGACAATGGCGGCAATTATTTCCGCCCGACGCTTTTCACGAAAGCCTCGAATGATGCGGCTATCGCGCAGGAGGAAATCTTCGGACCTGTCCTGACGGCGATTTCCTTTGCCGACGAGGCCGAGGCGGTTCGGCTTGCGAACGGGGTCGCCTACGGACTTGCCGGCTACATCTGGACGGAAAACACCGGGCGGGCGCACCGCGTGGCACATGCGCTTGATGCCGGCATGATCTGGGTGAACTCGGAGAATGTTCGTCACCTGCCCATGCCCTTCGGTGGCATGAAGGCCAGCGGAATTGGCCGCGATGGCGGGGAGTACGCCTTCAAAACCTATATGGAGCAGAAGAATATCGCCATCTCGTTCGGCAAGGCGGGCGTTCCGAGAATCGGGGTTTGAAGCTGGTTCCTTCAAGGCCCGCGTCTCACGGTGCTGGTTTTGAATCTCGCCGGCCGTCGCGGTACGAGCCTTATCGCCGGCCAGCCGGCGCTTGCCAGCTTCAAGGAATTCCTGCGACCAGGTGCTGTAGAGGCTCAGGCGATCCCCTCTTTGCGGCTCGGCAAGATCGTCCCCCCGGGTGTGCGTTCGAACTGACGCTCCTTCCGGCTTTCCTCTGATTTCGCGTGGAGCCTGCCTTTGTGCTGCTCTCGGTCAGATGCCGAGGGTCTGGCCGCCGTCGACCAGAATCGTTTGCCCGGTTATCCAGCTTCCAGGTGGTGAAGCGAGAAACAGGATCACTCCTGCAATATCCTCGGGAAGGCCGAACCGGCCGAACGGAAATGACTCCAGAGTCCTGGAATAGAGGTCGGGATTGCGTGCCTTGCACTTTTCCCACCAGCCGCCAGGAATATCCGTGGAGCCTGGAGCGACGCAATTGACCCTTATGCCGCCTCGCGCCAGTTCCGCGGCCTGCGAAGTGGTGAGTTGCATAAGTCCGGCCTTGATCGCGCCATAAGGCTGGGTGTGCGGTGAAGGGCCGAGAGCCGTGCGCGAAGAAATGTTGATGACCCGGCCGTCGCCGCTCTTTTCGAGATGGATCCGCGCGGCGGCTGTCGCGCGAACCGTGCCCATCAGATCGACCGCGATGACTTTGGCCCAGTCCTCTTCCGTGTTGCCGGACGACTGACCGGTGCAATTGTTGACCAGAATGTCGATGCCGCCGAGCGCTTCCGCAGCGCTCGAGACATAGGTCTCGATCGCTGCGGGATCGGACATGTCGCATGGCATGGCGTGGATCGTCGCTCCGGTCCGCGCAAGCGAGAGACGTGCGTTCTCCAGACCTTCCGCGTTGCGTGCGCAGATCGAAACGCTCACGCCGGCCTGGGCAAACGCCAACGCGGTGGCGAACCCGATGCCGCGGCTGCCTCCGGCGACAATCGCGCGCCGCCCGCCAAGATCGAGTTTCATCCGCACCTTCCTTGTGAAGCCCAAAGCAGGTCGGTTGTCAGCCGAACGGCTTCGGTCATTGAAATAATTTCATGTTGACATAGAAATATCTGTTGTGCCCACATGCCGCAAGCTTCATACGGCGGATTGCCGTTCTGGCCATGGGAGCCTGGTTATCTCTTCAATCGTCGCTGATCCTTCGACCGGCTCCTCGTCGGGATTTGAAGCCGCCTTCGCGGCGCTCGCAAGCCGTTTCGGACAGCAGCTTTCGTTTTCCAGCGACGTCTGCCGGCAGCATTGCGGCAGCGAGACCTTCTATCGCCCGCACCCGCCCGATGCCGTAATGTTTGCCGAATCGACCGTGGACGTTGTCGACGCGATGCGGATGGCCGCGTCCTTCCGGCTTCCCGTCATTCCCTTTGGTGCCGGCACATCACTGGAAGGGCATACGGATGCGCTCCATGGCGGTTTGAGCATCGACCTGTCGCGCATGAGCCGTATCCTCGCCGTCAATGAGCGCGATCTGGATGCAACGGTCGAGGCCGGGGTGACGCGCGAGCAATTGAACATCCATCTGCGCGACACCGGAATGTTCTTTCCCGTCGATCCCGGCGCGAACGCGACGATCGGCGGCATGAGCGCAACGCGGGCTTCGGGCACCAATGCCGTGCGCTACGGGACAATGCGCGAGAATGTCCTCAACCTTACCGTGGTGACGGCACAGGGCAAAACGCTTCGCACAGCGAGGCGCGCGCGCAAGTCTTCCGCCGGTTACGACCTCACCCGGCTCATTGTCGGTTCGGAGGGGACGCTCGGGATCATCACCGAGGTGACCGTGCGCCTGTACGGCATCCCCGAGCAGGTCGCCGCCGGCGTCGCATCCTTTCCTTCAATCGGGCAGGCGGTGAATGCCGTCGTCGCGACGATCCAGTACGGCCTGCCGGTCGCGCGTATCGAACTGCTCGATCCCTTCTCGATCAGTGCCTTCAACGCCCATTCGGGTTCGCACCTGCCGGTCGCGCCGACCCTGTTCGTGGAATTGCACGGTACGCCATCCGGTGTTTCGGACCAGACGGCGGAACTGATCGACATTTTTACCGCGCATGAAGGCGGCGAGATCTCGTTCGCCACGTCCGAGCAGGAAAGAAATCGCCTGTGGCGGGCGCGACATCACATGCACTATGCGCTGCTGGCCCAGAGGCCGGGCGCAAAGGCATGGGGCACCGATGTCTGCGTGCCGATCGGCTCGCTGGCCGAATGCATCGCCAGGATCATGCCGGACGTCGAGGCCGCTCCCTTTCCGGTTTCCCTGCTGGGCCATGTCGGCGACGGCAATTTCCATCTGGGTTTGCTCATCGATCCCGAAAGCGCCGATGAAATGGCGGTTGCGAAGGGCATCAACGAAAAGGTCGTCAACATCGCCCTGGCGCTCGATGGGACCTCGACCGGGGAACATGGCGTCGGCTTCGGCAAGGCCGGATACATGAACGACGAGCACGGCGAGGGGCTGGAAATGATGTGGGCCATCAAACGCGCCCTCGATCCGCTTGGCATTCTCAATCCCGGCAAGATTTTCCCCGCGGGCCGCTTCGCACTATATTCGCCAGCGAACGCGGATCATGAGTCGGGCGGTTGAAACAATGGATGCAGTAAATCGCGGGCGCGAACTCAATCGCGATGCACCGAATGCCTCGGGCCGCAAACCGAGCCGCAAGACCGAACTTGTGCAGGAACGCATCCTGGACGAAGCCGCCAAGATATTTGCGCGCAAGGGCTACCAGCTCGCCAAGCTTACCGATATCGCCAAGGCGGTCGGCGTTCATGTGACGGCGCTGCGCTATCACTTCCTGACCAAGGACGATCTGGTCGAGGACATGATGAACAGCCTCGTCATGTATGTGAACGCCAGGGTGCGCGAGGGCGTTGCCTCGCTTCCGCCCGACACGCCGGTGCGCGGAAAGATCGAGGCGGCGGCGCGGGCCTACATGAACGCCACGCTGGAAAAGCGCGAATACATGGCTGCGCATGCGAATGTGCTGAACCAGGTGCCGGCCGATCTGCGCCGGCGTCACTTCAAATATCTCAAGCAGAACAATGCGTTCTGGCGCGAATTGGTGGAGGAGGCGATCCGCGCGGGAGAATTCAGGAAGGATCTCAATCCTTCGGTCGCCACGCAGGTGCTCATGGGAACGCTGATCTGGACGCGTGAATGGTACAAGCGCGGCAAGAGTTCGCCCGAGAAGCTCACCGACGAGATTCTGGAGATGTTGTTTACCGGCCTGGCCCCCGCATCCCGCTAGCGCCGTTCTGCCTCCTCATTGAAATACAGTGAGAATTTTTCCGGTTTGCCCTTGAACTCGTCTGCGTCTTCCGGCGCGGGCTTGGCTTCGTCGATCACCGGCCACCGGCCGGCATAGACCCTGTTGAGTTCAAGCCATTCGTTCGCCCGCGGGTCGGTATCGGGAAGGATCGCCTCTGCCGGGCACTCCGGTTCGCACACCCCGCAATCGATGCAGACTTCCGGATCGATGACCAGCATGTGCTCGCCTTCGTGGAAACAATCCACCGGGCAAACACTCACGCAGTCCGTGTATTTGCACCGGATGCAGGCCTCGGTCACGACATAGGTCATCTCGCCCTCGCTATTTGGACACGCTGGAGATCGTGAGCGGTCAACTGGCACACAATTTTTTATCGTTCAAACAGAAATTTCATGTTGAGCAAGAAAAAATCTTGCCGGCCGCGATCCATGGTGCTAGCGTTCCTGTCAGTACCGTAAAGGGAGGAACGAGTTGGAAGCGGACCTGTTCATTTCAGGGATAGGAGGACAGGGCGTCCAGCTTGTCGGCAAGACCCTGGCGCTCGCCGCGATCAACGAGGGCCGCCATGTCATGCTCACCGGCGAGTATGGAGGGCACATGCGCGGCGGCAGCACGATCAGCACGGTCGTCATCGGCGCCGAACCGATCAAGTCGCTCCCGAATCTGCCGAGCGCCGGGGCGGCGATCGCCCTTTCCCATCAGTTTTTCGAGAATGTCGCGACGAGACTTCGCCCCGGTTCGCTGGTCCTCGCCGAGGAGACGATCGCGGCAAACTTGCCGCAGATGGCCGATCCCAGGGTGACGACGGTTCCCGCGATGGCAATTGCGACACAGGCCGGTAACCGCATGGCGGCCGGCATGGTCATGGCGGGTGCCTATGCGGCGCTGACCGGCATCGTTTCGCCCGACAGCCTCGTCGTCGCGATGAAGGAGCAGGTGCCGGCCTATCGCCGCCAGCACATCGAGACCAACGAGCGCGCGATCCGCGCCGGCGCAGAGGCGGTGCCCGGACTGGCATTTCCGGTCGTACTCGATATGGCCGATGGCGACCGGGTAGAGGCGTGATCGCATGAGAACGGTCAGCCGCGGCACACTGGTCATCGATATCGAGCGCTGCAAGGGCTGCGAGCTTTGCATACCCGCCTGTCCGCCGGGGGTGCTGGCCATGTCGAAGGAGGGCAATGCGCTGGGTTACCTCTATCCCGAACTGTCTCCGGGTTGCACTGGCTGCACCGCGTGCCAGCAGGTCTGCCCCGACTTCGTCTTCGAGGTCTACAAATACGAGACGGCCGTGCCGGTCTCCGACGATGGAACGGAGGCAGCGTAATGGCGCTCAGACTGCTTGACGGAAGCGAGGCCATCGTGGATGCGGCGATCACCGCCGGTGCCCGCTTCTATGCCGGCTATCCGATGTCGCCGGCAACCGAACTCATCGAGTTCATGGCAAAGAAACTGCCCGAAAGCGGGGGTGTCTGCATCAACGCCGCGACGGAGATCGAGGGCGTCAACATGGCGCTGGGTGCGGCGGCGGCCGGATTTCGCGCTGCGACAGGCTCGTGCGGGCAGGGCCTCGCACTCATGCAGGAGGCGATCGCCGAAGCCGCCCTCAACGAAACGCCCATCGTCATCTTCAACATGGCGCGCAACCAGCAGGACTATTTCCAGGCGACACGCGGCGGCGGCTGGGGTGACTACCGCACCATCACGCTGGCGCCGAAGGATATCTACGAGGCTGTGGAGCACGCCCAGCTCGCGTTCCATCTGGCCGACAAATACCGCGTCCCGGTCATCTTCATGGGGGATAACATCCTGGCGCGCACCCAGATGGGTGTCGAGATCGAGAAGCGAGATTTCGGTGCGCTGCCCGAGAAGGACTGGCAGCTCGACGGCACCAGCGGCGGCAGCGGTGCATCGCGGCAGATCTGGACCTTCGGCGGCGGCAAGACCAACGCGCCCGGTCCGGGGCCGAGCGAACACTGGAAGCGCATCGCCGAGAAATTCGACATGATCGCCGGCATCGAGGCACGCCATGAAGCGGCGTTCACCGACGACGCGCAGACGGTCGTCACCGGGTTCGGCACGGGCGGCCTTTTCGTCGAATATGTGGTGCGCGAGCTTCGCTCCGAAGGCCACAAGGTCGGCTTTTTCCGCCCGGTCACGCTTTGGCCGTTCCCAGGCGAAGCGCTTGAAAAGGCGACTGAAAACTGCCGGCAGGTTCTGGTGTTCGAACTGAACGCCGGCCAGATGATCGACGACGTCAAGCTCAACGTGACCGACCGCAGGAAGGTTTCGGCAATCGGTGGTGTGAGCTTCGACGAATCCGGTCTCAATCTGGGGGCGCTGATGGATGCGCGCGTCATCAGGGAACGCATTCTCGCCGCCATGGAGGTTTCGAACCAATGAGCATTGTCCAGACCGCCAAACCGCCCTCCATACCGTCGAAGAAGGTCGCGGACTTCAAGCCGAGCCTGCTCCAGACCGAGGAGCACCATCTGTGTCCCGGATGCGGCGAACCGGTGGCCATTCGAATGGTGCTGGAAGTGATCGAGGAACTCGGCCTGGCGCAGAAGAATGTCTGCGTGATCGGACACGGCTGTTACGGCAGCTTCGTGATGACGATGGATGTCGATTGCACGCTGTGCCTGCATGGCCGCGCGCCGGCGGTGTCAACCGGTATCAAGCGCATGCGCCCCGATGTTGCCGTGTGGACCCTGCAGGGCGATGGCGACATGACGAGCGAGGGCCTGGCGGAAATCCTGCACGCCACGGCGCGCGGCGAGAACATCACCTGCATCCTGCTCAACAATGGCGTGTTCGGTGACACTGGCGGCCAGATGACCGCTTCGTCCGTCGTCGGCCAGCGCACCAAGAACACGCTTGAGGGTCGCGATCCCGATTACCACGGCTACCCGATCGTTATCGGCGACATGGTCGCCTCCATGCAGGGTTCCGCCTTCGTGGCGCGCGGCTCGGTTCACAACGCCGCTGCAGTCGCCCAGACCCGCCGCCTCATCCGCAAGGGTTTCGAGCGTCAGCAGGAGAAAAGGGGACTCAGTCTCGTGGAGATCCTGACCATGTGCCCCACTGGCTGGTTCGTGCCGGCGGCAGGCGGCGCAGATTACATGATGGAGTCGCTGGGCAAGACGTATCCGCTCGGCGAGATAAAGGACGTGGCCGCTTCGGCCGGTTAGGGAAACGCGCGATGCAACGGCTTGCCCACCGCATCCTTGATCTTGCGATATCGACCACGCCCGATGCGGTCGCCGCGACGATGGGCGAGCGCTCGCTCACCTTCTGGCAGGTCGACCGCGCCGCGAACGCGATCATGCGGGTTCTGGCGCGCCTCGGCGTCGAGCGGGGCCACCGTATCCTGTTTCAGGCTGAGACGACCCTCGACCATCTGGCCTTCTTCTTCGCCGTCCAGCGCCTCGGCGCCATCTTCGTTCCCCTCGTGCCGACGCTTTCGGTTCACGAGGTAGGCACGATCGCGGACTATATCCGCCCGCACATCATGGTGTTCGATCCCGCCAGGCAGGAGGCCGGGCGCGGTTTTGCCGAAGCGGGCATCCCGGTTGCCATCATCGGTGCCGGCGACGCGGTCACGGCCTTCGCGAACATCGATATCCTTGCCGGCCGGGTCTCGACCGACGACGTGATCCCCTCCGATGTCAGCGAAGACGACACCCACGCCATCTTCATGACGAGTGGCAGTACCGGCCAGCCCAAGGGCGTGATGATCTCGCACAAGGCGACATGGCTTCGCTCCATGAACGGCGCCTCGCGTGCCCAGGCTTGCGGTGGTGGCGGGGAATTGATGACTTTTCCCATGTATCACTGGGCCGGCTGGAACTATGTTCTGGAAAATTGGGCGCACCGCCGTGCGGTTCACTTCGTTGAGCAGCTCGACGGCCGGCAGATGGCGCAGGCCATCGAGCGTTGGCGCCCGGCCTATCTCTATTGCATCCCCGCCTTGTGGGAGCGCCTGCTTGCGCCGGGCATCGATTTCGATGGCTCCAGCGTGCGGTTCGTCGGCTCGGGGACGTCGCGTTTCGACCCGACGCTCATGGAGCGCATCGGGTCGCGTTTCCCGCAGGCCATGCGCACCGTCTATTACGGTTCGACCGAATTCGGCGGGGCGATGACCCTGCATGACAGCGAGATCGCTCGCCGGCCGGGCGCCGTGGGCCTGCCATATCCCGGTTGCGAGGCGACCATCGTCGACGGCGAATTGCGCCTGCGTTCGCTGAGCATGATGGACGGCTATTTCGAGCTTCCCGATCAGACGGCGGAGGTGTTCGAGGACGGCTGGTACCTGACCGGCGATCTGGCGGAACGCGATCCAGACGGGTTCTTCACCATCACCGGCCGCCGCCGCGAGGTCATTCGTTCGGGCGGTGAAACCATCGCGCCTGCAGAAGTTGAACTGGCATTGCGCGGCCTGCCGGGCCTGCGCGATGTCGCGGTGATCGGCCTGCCGGACCCCGTCTGGGGAGAGATCGTCTGTGCCGCGCTCGTGGTCGATGAGGGCTGCACGGTGCCTTCGGTCGAGACCCTGCGCAGCCATGTCGGCGAGGGCCTTGCACCATTCAAGCATCCGCGCAGGGTCGTATGCGTTGCGGAACTGCCCCGCACGCCGGCGACCGGGCAGGTCATGCGGTCACGGGTAAGGGAGACTGTCCTGAATCTTTCGTGATCGTCACAGCAGAGCTCGATGCCTGGGGAGGCATCGTCCAAACGGGAGGAAACCCACATGAAGATGAACAGACGGAACGTTGTGAAAGCGGGTCTGGCCGGTGCGAGCGTGCTTGCCATGCCCTATGTGGCGCGCTCGGCGATGGGCACGGTCCGCATCGGACTGATTACGCCGCTCAGTGGCGGCGGTGAGCTTTACGGCAACTATATCAAGTCGGGCGCCGAAATCGCAGCTGAACGGCTGATGAAGCAGGGCGCACTTGGCGGTGCCAAGATCGAACTGGTCATACGCGACGACAAGGGCACGCCCGATGGCGCGCTCACGGCCTTTCGCGAAATTACCGGCGACGGTGTGAAACTGATCGCGCAGGGCCTGTTCACCTCCGGCCTGCTCGCGACTCTGCCCTTGCTCAAGGAGGTCGACGGCACGCTGGTCATGGTCGGCCCGGGCTCGCTTCCCGTGACGCATGAGGCCTTCACCCCGCATGCGTTTCGCATGGGCTACACCGCGCCGACCTTCGGCGGCGGGCAGGGTGCGCTGATGGCGAAGAAACATCCCGAAGCCAACAAATGGGCGTTCATCCGCACCGATCTCAGTTCGGTCGAGGATATCTCGGGCTACTTCCGCCTGCGGCTCAAGGAGGAAGCGGAAAAAGCCGGCCGCTCGGTGGAACTCATGGACGAGATCCTGGTCCCCTACAAGACCGCCGATTTCCGCAACCAAGCGTCGCAGATCGCCGGATCCGGCGCCGATGCGCTGTTCACCACCATCCAGGGCGCCGACAACATTACCTTCTACAAGCAGGCCCGGGGCTTCAACCTCGATCAGAGGATCGGCCTGATGTGCGATTCCGGTAACGAACTTGCCATCGCCAGGGCGATGGGCAAGACCACGCCGAAATCGCTCTGGAGCTGGACCGGCTGGTACCCTTATGCCGATCCGGACAACACGGCCAGCATCGAGGCGGTGACCATGTACAAGGAGCGCACCGGCGAGGAATACCCGTCAGGCTTCTTCGGCTTCGCGCACGATTCCATTCTGAGCCTCGTCGACGGTCTGGAAAAGGCCGGCAGCACGGACTCCGCCAAGATGATCCCGGCGATCGAAAGCTCCACCCCGACCGGCTGTCTCGGCAAGATCAGCTACCGCCCGGAGGACCACACCTTCGCCGGCCTGCTGACCTTCATCCGGTTCGGAGCCGACGAGAGCGATCCCAAGGGCTGGAAGGTCTTCGAGGTCGAGCATCTCAACGGCGCCGACTATCTCGAGCCGCCGACGCCCGGCAAGAAGTTCGAACGCTAGAACGCGAACACCGGAAAACATGCCCGCGCCATGTCTTGTGGCGCGGGTATGCGATGAGATTCCGTCAGCATCGGAGCGCCCATGCTATTTGCCATCATCAACAGTCTGACAACCGGCATGGCCGTGTTTCTCGTCGCAGCCGGGCTGACGCTCATCTATGGCGTGATGCGGATTCTGAATTTCGCCCACGGCGCCTTCTTCATGGTGGGTGCCTATCTCGTGAGTTCGATGGTCGGCCAGGCGCCGCCATCTACATTGGCGCTGGCGGCGGCCGCCATTCTGGCCGCCTTCATCGTCGGATTGTTCGGGCTGGTCGTGCAGCGCGTGGTTCTCAAGCGCGTTCAAGATGCCGATGAACACTACATGCTGATCGCCACCTTCGCCGTGATGCTGATCTGCGTCGGCGTGGTCAAGCTGATCTGGGGTCTGGAATTCCTGTCGGTCAGTCCCCCGCCGGGGCTCGAAGGTGGAAATATGCTCGGTCCCGTATTCGTCCCGACCTTTTCCATCTTTGTCATCGTTTGCGGCGTGCTGGCCTTCCTGTTGCTCGAATTGCTGCTGCAACGCTCATGGGCCGGCAAGATGCTGACCGCCATGTCGCGCGATCGTCTGATGGCCCAGTTGATGGGGCTGAATGTGCCAGTATGGATGATGGTCGCGGTCGGCTGCAGCTTCGCGCTGGCCGGGCTCGCCGGCGGGTTGCTGCTGCCGAACCAGACCTTGTCGCCGGTGCTCGGCGACCAATTCCTGCTGATGTCCTTTGCGACGATAATTGTCGGCGGTCTGGGGAGCATCCGCGGCGCTTTCCTCGCGGCGATCCTGCTCGGTCTCATCGACGGCTTCAACGCGATCGCCTTCCCGAACATTCCCGGCGTGGGCATCTATATCGGCCTGGTCTTCTTCCTGCTCGTCAGGCCGAACGGCATCCTGGGAGAGGAGCAGATATGAACCCCGCTATCAAGGCAACGCTACTGGTCCTGTCGGCGCTGGTGCTGCTCGCTCTGCCGCTCTGGGTCAATCCCGGCCTGCTGCATCTGGTTGGCGTTACCATCGTGATGGGCGTCTTCGCAGTCGCCTGGAACCTGCTGTTCGGCTATGCGGGACTGGCAAGTTTCGGCAGTGGCGGTCTGTTCTCCATCGGCGCCTATTTCATGGCCGTTATGCTGCGCGCCGGCTGGCAGGATGGCTTTCTGCTTCTCATCCTGGTTTCCATGGCGGCCGGCGGGCTGGTCGCATTCCTCGTCGGAGCGATCGCATTGCGCCGATCGAGCGGCATCTATCTCGCCATCCTGACCCTCGCGCTGTCAGAAGTGCTGCGTCTCTTCCTGATGCGCTGGCACTGGATCGGTGCCGAGGACGGTCTGCCCAATATCGTAAGGCCGAGTTTTTCAATCGGTATCGCGCGTGTCGATCTGTCGAACGGCCATTCCTATTACTGGTTCCTGTGCCTGGCTTGCGCGGCGATGGTCGCCATCATGTGGTGGATCCTCCACAGCCCGCTCGGCCGCACCCTGCGCGCCATCCGGCTCGATCCCGAGCGCACCGCCTTCATGGGCGTGAACGTCTACGGCTACAAGCTGGCCGCATTCACGCTATCCGGCATCTTCGCCGCCGGCGCCGGCGCGCTTTACGCACCTTGGGCCCAGATCGTTACGCCGGATCTCGGCAACATGACCCGCTCGGTCCAGCCCATCCTCTACACGCTGCTCGGCGGTGCGTCTTCCTTCTGGGGGCCATTAATCGGGGCATTCTCTTTCTCCGCGATCGAATACGCGACGCGTACGCTCGTTGGCATTCAGGAGATCATTACCGGCGCGATCCTGCTGGTGATCATCCTTGTCTTCCCGACCGGCATCGCCGGCGCGTTCAGCAGGTTCGTCGGCGCGCTGATGCCATCGGAACCGTCATCACGTCACGGCTCGTCGGTAGCCAGTGCCGTGCGCACCGAAACGCCATGACGGGGAATTGGACATGAGCGATATCATCCGGCTGGAAAACATCGAGAAGAGCTATGGCACGCATCAGGTCCTGTTCGGCATCGATGCGGAAGTGAGCGAGGGCGAGACCTTCGCGGTGATCGGGCCGAACGGCGCCGGCAAGACCACTTTGTTCAAGGTAATGACCGGCGAGGCGCCGTGTAATGGCGGCCGGGTGATCTTCAGGGGCGAGGATGTCACCGCCATCCCGGCCCATCGCAGGGCGAGGGCTGGCATGGGGCGCACCTTTCAGGTTGCCCGGGTATTTCTCGAACTCACCGTGCTGGAGAATGTCGTGGTGGCCGTCGAGGCACGCCACAAGAACGAGGGCAGGCGGGATGTTCCCTGGTACGCCTTCAAGCCGGCGCAAAGCGTGGTTGCCGAGGCGATGGAACTGCTCGCCCATTTCGAACTGGAGGCCAAGCGCGATGCCGAAGCCTCCGAACTGTCGCATGGCGACCGCAAGCGGCTGGAACTGGCGATCACGCTCGCCGGCAAGCCGAAGGTACTGATGCTCGACGAACCGACCGCCGGCATGTCGCCGAGTGACCGTGCCGGCGTCGTCGAGGTGATCAAGCGCATCCGCGAGGAAAACAGGATCACGATCATCATGACCGAACACGACATGAGCGTCATATTCGGTCTGGCGGACCGCATCCTGGTCATGAACCAGGGCGCGCGGCTGGCGCTTGGCAGCATCGAGGAAGTGAGGAACAGCCCGGTGGTGCGCGAAGTCTATCTCGGCAAGGAATCGCAACATGATTGAAGTGTCGGGGATCAATGCCTTCTATGGCACCAGCCATATCCTTCACGATGTCGACATCCACTTGCCGGACGAGGGGAGGGTGGCGGTCGTCGGACGCAACGGCGTCGGCAAGTCCACGCTGCTCAAATCGATCATGAATGCCGGTCCGAAGACGCAGGGCGAAGTCCGCTGGAACGGCGAATCGATCACGCGCCTGCCGGCTTACAAGCGCGCACGTTTGGGACTTCAACTGGTGCCGGAAGACAGGCGTATCTATCAGCATCTCACCGTGCTGGAGAACATCCGCATGTCGGAGTTTGCCTCCGCCTCCGGCAAGCCGTGCATGACGGCGGACGAGCTTGTGGGCCACTTCCCGATGATCGAACCGATCCTGACCCGCCTCGGCGGCCAGATCAGCGGCGGCCAGCAGCAGATGGTGGCCGTCGCGAGGGCAATCGCCTGCCGCCCGCGCGTCCTTCTGCTCGATGAGCCAACCGAGGGGCTCGCGCCGGCGATCGTCGAGCAATTGGTGGAGAACGTCCGGGGCATTTGCGACGCGGAGAAGACATCGCTTCTTCTCTGCGAGCAGAACATCTGGTTCGCCCGCAAGACCACCGACCGGGTCTATGTGATCGACACCGGCCGGATCGCATTCTCGGGCACCTGGGACGAGTTCGACGCCCATCCTGAAATCAAGCAGCAGCATCTGGCCGTCTGAACGGCTGACCCATCCGCCTTGTCCCGGCGCGGCGCAGCCGCCGCGTCATCGCGAACTATCGGAGCTTGCGCATGAGCAATTTGAACCATGAAACCGTCCTGTCCGTTCATCACTGGACCGACACGCTGTTCAGCTTCACGACGACCCGCGATCCCGCCTTCCGCTTCGAGAACGGCCAGTTCGCGATGATCGGCCTGGAGATCGACGGCAAGCCGCTATTGCGGGCCTACTCGATGGTCAGCCCGAATTTCGAGGAAACGCTGGAATTCCTGTCGATCAAGGTTCCCGACGGTCCGCTCACCTCGCGCCTGCGCAACGTGAAGGAGGGTGACACCGTGCTGGTGGGGCAGAAGGCGACGGGAACGCTGCTGCTGCATAATCTGCTGCCGGGACGCATCCTCTATCTGCTCGGCACCGGCACGGGTCTCGCACCCTTCATGAGCATTATCCGAGACCCGCGAGTGTACGAGCGCTTCGAGAAGGTCGTGCTGGTCCATGGCTGCCGCCTCGTGGACGAACTGGCCTATTCCGAGCGTATTCGGGAGGAGTTTCCGCGCCATGACTATTTCGGGGAACTCATTGCCGAAAAGCTGCTTTATTATCCGACCGTTACCCGCCAGCCTCACCGCAATCGGGGCCGGATCACCGAATTGCTGCAATCCGACAAGATCGGCGCCGACCTTTCAATCCCGCCGCTCGATGCCGACAAGGACCGTGTGATGCTGTGCGGCAGCCCGCAATTCCTTTTCGACATGCGTGAACTCATGGAAGGGATGGGAATGCAGGAAGGCAATCAAACCAAACCCGGCGAGTACGTGATCGAAAAGGCCTTCGTCGAACGATGAATGTCCGGTGGCTCGGTTTACCGGGCGGGCCATTCACGGGTACCGCAGGTTCACGGGACGTGCGGCGACCCAGGCGTCGTGTGAAGATGGCCGAAAAACCGGATCACCTTGCAAGGGCAGACCACGCAGGCGCATTGTCACGCGCAGCCGGCGATCGATGATCGGCACTATTTGCCAGGGAGCCGTTGGGGCGCACGGCTCTGCTCATTCACCGCCTCCGTCGCCTTGTGCAGCAATTCGACAAAGGTCTCCCGCTCCTTTTCGTCCAGGCCGGCCAGGATCATGGCCTGGGCATTCCTGACGACCGGCGTCAGGCTCTCCTGGACCTTGAGGCCTTGCGGGCTCAAATGGAGTTCGCGGGCCCGTCTGTCGCGCGCGCTGACCTCGCGCCGAATCAGTCCTTTCTGAACCAGGCGGTCGATGACCCCACCGATCGTGACCCGGTCATAGGCGATTACACCCGCAAGCGTTGCCTGATCGATTCCCGGACAGGTTTGAAGCGCACTGAGCACGGCGTATTGCACGGGCGTCAGGTCAAAGCCCGCCTTGCTTGCCTCTTCGAGAACGATGGATACGGAAACCTGGTGCAGCCTGCGGATAAGGTGGCCAGGCATCCGGGAAATTCCCAACGTTGATAGGTCATCGCCTGCCACGAGATGCTCTCCTGTGTCTTTGTCAGGCATTTAGCGAAACCAGGGGCAGATGAAAAGCATACTAATGGTAAGCATGCTGTATTTATTGACGGGATGAGGTGCTGGAACGAACTGCGGCATTTGCCGCGACACACCCGGCCAGAGCGAATTCCATCACCGCTCCGGCTAACTCCAAACGGTTTCTGGTCTCTGTTTGATCCAGACAACCGGAAATCAAGCGCTCAAACCGGCGCGAAGCACTTCCGCGAGCGCGGCGACGCCGCTCAATTCCTTGCGTGGCGATCCAAAGCGGCAGGCGCCGGCCTCAGGATCACTTCTCGGGGATCAACCCGCGTGGACTGAACCGCAGTGCAAGGAGCAGAATGATGCCCATTGTCGGCAATCGCATCTGCGCCGCCGAATCTATGAGATGCGCTTTGAGAGGGCCATCCGGCATCGCGACCGTGATCCAGTCGATCAGCCACAGCCCCATCGGTTCCACTTCCACCCAGAAGAACCAGATCATCAGCCCGCCGAGCACCGCTCCCCAATTGTTGCCGGAGCCGCCGACGATCACCATTACCCAGATCAGGAAGGTAAAGCGCAGGGGGTTGTAGGAAGCTGGCGTAAGCTGACCTTCGAGCGTGGTCATCATCGCGCCCGCAACGCCGATGAGCACGGCGCCGATAACGAAGACCTGCAGATGACGCCGGACCACGTCCTTGCCCATCGCCTCTGCGGCGACTTCGTTGTCACGGATGGCGCGCATCATGCGGCCCCAGGGCGAGTTCAGCGAGAGTTGCGCCAAAAGGAGCAGGACAAGCAGGACCGCCGCGAACAGGCCCGTGTAGCAAAGCTTGACGACGATCGAGGATGCGGTCTGAAGATCGAAACCGTGCCGCGTCGTCCAGTCGACAAAGGCCGCGCTTTGCTGGAGGTCCACCTCGTAGGGAACCGGACGCGGCAAGCCGATCACGTTCTTCACGCCACGATCCAGCCAGTCCTCGTTCTTGAGGATCGCGATGATGATCTCGGCAATGCCCAGAGTCGCGATGGCAAGATAGTCGGATCGCAAGCCCAGTGCGGTCTTGGCGACGATCCATGCCGCGCCGGCGGCAAGCAATCCGCCCACAGGCCAGGACAGGAGGACCGGCAAACCCAGCCCGCCGATGTTTCCGGTCGCTGCCGGCGTAATCGACTCGACCGCAGCCACGGCCGGATCGAAAAACAGCCGAAACACGAAGAAGCCGGCAATCAGGATCGCAAGGATCGGAAGGGCGCTGACCCAGCCGCCGGGCAGGCGTTTCCAGATCACTCCCGCCAGGGCGATAATCCCGGCGCCAAACATCAGGGCAAATGGAATTCTCCATCCGCCTGCGGCCCAGGCGCCCGGATCGAACGGAGAGGAAACCAGCACAACCGCCAGCCCGCCCAGTGCGGCAAAGCCGACGACACCGGTATTGAACAGCCCGGCATAGCCCCATTGCATGTTCACGCCCAGCGCCATGATCGCGGATATCAGTCCGAGATTGAGTACTTGCAGGACGACGTTCCATCCCTGCAAAAATCCGGCAACTAGGAACATGACCACGAGCAGGGTAAACAGGCCGATATTCTTCCAGTTCACGCTCATATCGATTGTCCTCTGAAAATGCCGGTCGGCTTGAAGAGAAGGACGATGACAAGGATCGTGAACGAGACCGCGTATTTGTAATCGGTGGAAATGAACTGCATCAGCCCGTCCGGCGCCAGGGCGTCGGGTAGGGCGTAGCCCAGAACCTTTTTCCAGGCATAGGTGAGCGCCACCTCGGAAAAGGCGATCACGAAGCCGCCGGCGATCGCGCCCAGCGGACTGCCCAGACCGCCGACGATCGCGGAAGCGAAGATCGGCAGCAGAAGCTGGAAATAGGTGAACGGCTTGAAGGATTTGTCCAGGCCATAGAGCACGCCGGCAATCGTCGCCAGTGCCGCGGCAAGGGTCCAGGTGATGACGACGACCTTCTCCGGGTTGATGCCCGAAAGCAGCGCCAGATCCTCGTTGTCGGAGAAGGCGCGCATGGATTTGCCGGTTCGCGTGCGCTCCAGGAACCAGAACAGCAATGCCACCACGATAACCGCCGTGACGATGGTAATCACCTGCGTCGAGCGCAGGGCAAGGCCTTCCTCAAGGCCGGTCATCTGCTTGAAATCGCCTGCCTTCAGCACGAAACGCTCGCCGTCGGCGAAGTTCTGTTCCTGAACGCCGATCAGGAAGCGCACGAGCCCGTTCATGATGAACATGACGCCCATCGAAACGATGACCAGAATGACCGGCGCCGCCCTTTGCCTGCGATAGAACCGGTATACGCCCCGATCGACCGCGAGCACCAGACCGACCGTGGCTGCGATGCCGAAAGGCAAGGCAAGCAGCGCCGTCGGCAGGGGGCCGAAACCGATGCCGAGCGACTGGAAAAGCCAGGTGAAGAGGATCGTCACCGCCGTGCCGAACGCCATGGTGTCGCCATGNNGCGAAATTGGAAAACCGCAGGATGCCGTAGACCAGCGTTACACCCAACGCGCCGAGCGCCAGTTGGGCGCCATAGGTCGTTGCGGGTACGATGACGTAGTTTGCCAGCGCAACGAATGCATTCAGGAAATCCACGAAGCATCCTCCTCGCACGGGTGAAATTCATTGCCTGGAAATCGCATCACTGCCCTCCCAGGAAGGTGCGCCGCACTTCCGGATCGGCCAGGAGTGCCGGCCCGGTATCCGTGTGCGCATTTGCGCCCTGGACCAGGACATAGCCCTTGTCGGCGATTTCAAGCGCCTGCCGCGCATTCTGTTCGACCATGAGGATCGTGATCCCGGTGCGCGCGACCTCGATGATGCGGTCGAACAATTCGTCCATCACGATGGGGCTTACGCCCGCCGTCGGCTCGTCGAGCATGAGCACTTGCGGCAGGGTCATCAGCGCGCGGCCGACGGCAACCTGCTGTCTCTGACCGCCCGAGAGTTCGCCCGCCGCCTGCCGACGCTTGTCGCGCAGGATCGGGAACAGCGTGTAGACCTGCTCGATGGTCTTTCTGAAATCGTCCTCGCGCAGGAAGGCACCCATCTCGAGGTTTTCCTCGACCGTCATGGACGGGAAGACATTGCTCGTCTGCGGGACGAAAGCCATGCCCTTCGCGACCCGAGCCTGCGGCGAGAGTGCGGTTATGTCCTCGCCGCCGATCGTGACGGAGCCCTTGCGCAGGTTCAGCATGCCGAAGATGGCCTTCATCGCGGTCGATTTTCCCGCGCCGTTCGGGCCGACAATGACCGATATCTCACCCTTCTCGGCATCGATCGTGCAATCGTTGAGAATGTCGACGGCGCCGTAGCCGCCGGTCATGTTGCGGGCCTGAAGAAACGGTCCCGCTGGATCGACATTCGCCGACGCTTCGCGGCCGGCACTCCCGGTCTCGTCGCGAAAGACCTCGCTTCCGTCTGCCTCGTCGGATTTGGTGATACTGCGATCGCGATTGCCGCGACCATCCCGCAAGGGATCGGTCTTGTCCCCCGAGCCGGTCACTGGATCGTCTCCGCCTTCATCTTGTTCTTCAGGCCGCGCCCCAGATAGGCCTCGATCAC
>JAGRLL010000157.1:10177-12947 GCA_020441855.1 Nitratireductor sp. | reverse complement strand
AATGCAAGCATCCGATGGATGCGCACGCTTCGTCCATTCAGCAGCCGGGGATCACCGCACGGCGAACAGCCCCTCGACCTCGACACAGGCATTGAGTGGCAGGGCAGCTACGCCGACGGCCGCGCGCGCATGCGCGCCCTTCTCGCCGAACACCGCGCCGACGAAATCGGAGGCGCCGTTGATCACCTTGGGATGATCGGCGAAGGCCGGCGTGCTGGCGACGAATCCGCCAAGCCGAACACAGCGCACAACACGTTCCAGATCGCCCTCGCAAGCCTTGTTGACCTGGGCCAGCAGGTTGATGGCGCAGATCCTGGCTTCCTCCGCGCCTTCCTCGACGGTGACATCCTGACCGAGCAGGCCGGTCTTCGTCAGCTTGCCGCCAACGAAGGGCAATTGCCCGGAAACATAAACCAGATCGCCCTGTCTCACGAAGCCGACATAGCTCGCCACAGGCGTGGCCGGTTCGGGCAGGGTGACGCCCATGGATTGAAGTCTGCCGGCGATGGTTTGCGTCATGTCTTTCCCCTGCTCTCGCGATTCGCGTTGAACCTAGAGGGGATCACTCCGAAAGGGAACGCTCCGCGTGTCCGCGCGCATCGCGGGCCTCTCCGGCCCGTTCACCTTCCACGATCCGCGATTCGGTGCTGAAACCGCCGAACGGACCAAAAGCCGGTTCGTAGCGGTGGATATGATAGACGGGCCGGCTCTTCATGTGTTGCGGGTAGTCGCCCCAGCGCAGCGCGGTCGCGACGGACGGCATCACCGTTGCCGTGGCGCCACCGACTTCGCCGGCCGTGCCGCGATGCACATGGCCCGAGAAGACATGGATCACGCGGGATGAGCGCTGCAATGTCCGGCGCACGTTCTCGAGTATTTCCGGCGTTTCAAAATTGAGCGGGTCCGGCCCGACCGGCACCATGAAGGGCGGATGGTGCATGAAAACCGCAACGGGCCGGGTGGTATCCGCCTCGATCCGGTCGACCAGACTTTCGGCGCGCGTGGCGCAGAAATCACCCTTCTTGCTGGCGGTGTGGAGCGTATCGACGGCGATCAGCCGGACGGGAAAATCCTCCACAACGTATTCGATGAACGCGCGATCGGCGGCGATGTAACCTTGCGCGCCGAAGGCGGTGCGCAGATTGGTCCGGTCATCCTTGTTGCCCGGAATGACGAAGACAGGAGCACTGGCACGACCGAGGATGCGCGCCGCCTCGGCATATTCCTCCGCCCGTCCGTTATGGACGATATCGCCAGTATGCAGGATCACGTCAGGCGCCGGATCGAGGGCATTGATGTCGGCGATGGTGCGTTCGAAATCGAATATGCGCGATTGGTTATACGGCGCATCAAGCGCGATATGGGTATCGGAAATCTGCGCGATGATCATGACGCCGCCGGATCGTGGGATCGCCGCTTGCCGCCTGCTTCAGGCATTCAGGCCCGCATAATATTCCCTGAGGATCTCCACCACTTCGGGACGGCTGAATTCCGGCGGTATCTCCGCGCCCGAAGCCAGCATCTCGCGCTGCTGCGTGCCGGAAATGGAGATGTGCTCGCTTGCGTCGTGCGGACAGGTCTTGGCGGTCGCCATGCCGTAGCACTTCCTGCAGAAGAAGGTGATGTCGATCTTCAGCGGCTTGCAGACAAGCGCGCCCGGCCAGAGCTGATCGAAGATGTGATGCGCGTCGAACGGGCCGTAATAACTGCCGACGCCGGCATGGTCGCGACCGACGATCAGGTGCGAACAGCCGAAATTCTGCCGGATCAGCGCATGCAGCAACGCCTCGCGCGGCCCGGCATAACGCATCTCGATGGGATAGCCCGCCTGGATGACGGTGCCCGGGCGAAAGTAATTGTCGATCATCGCCTGGATCGCCCTGGTGCGGACATCGGCGGGAATGTCGCCTTCCTTCAGCTTGCCGAGCACCTGATGGATGAAGACGCCGTCGGAAACCTCCGCCGCGATCTTCACCAGATGCTCGTGGCTGCGATGCATCGGATTGCGGGTCTGGAAAGCGGCGACCGTCGACCAGCCGCGCTCGGCGAACATCGCGCGCGACTGCGCCGGGCGAATGTAGAGATCGGGATACTTGCCCGGATATTCGCCCTCGCTCAGCACCATGACCGGTCCTGCGAGATTGACCTCGCCCTGCGCCAGCACCTTTGCAACTCCGGGATGCTTGGGGTCGGTCGTGCGGTAGACGTGCTCGGCCTCCACATTCTTGTCGATCGCGTATTTTTCGCGAACCGTCATGACCGCGAGAATTTCGCCCGTCTCGCCGTCGGCGAGGGCGACGTCCTCTTCCGCGTGAATGCTGTCGCCGATTTCCCTGCCGACCGAAAGCGTGACCGGGATCGGCCAGAACACGCCGTTCGCCAGCTTCATGTCGAGGCAGACGCCACGCCAGTCGTCATGGCCCATGAACCCGTCAAGCGGCGTATAGGCACCCATGGCGAGCATGAAGACATCCGACACGGCCCGCGAATCGAGCGGAATGATCTTGAGCGTCCCGGCGCGTTTCATTTCGTCGGCGCGTTCCGTCTCCGGCAACAAAAGCGGCTTGAGCGTATCGGCACCGTGCGGGGGTGCGAGCTGGGACATCGTCTATCCTCTTCAACAACAAAACCGGAATGCCGGCACTGCGGCCCGTCCGGTATTCACATGGTCCTAGACGGGCACGGTCAGGGCATCGTCGATATCGGCCCCGCCCGCTTCCGGGCCGCCGGCCTCCATTTCCTGTTCGGTGGCATCGCGCACGCCCAGCAC
>JAGRLL010000157.1:0-10127 GCA_020441855.1 Nitratireductor sp. | reverse complement strand
TCGTCCATTCTCGTCACGATGAACTGGCGCACCTCACCATTGTCGTTCTCCATGGAGATGGTGGTGCCGATCTCGCGGAATTCTTCCGGGACGTTCTCGATACGGTCGGTGAAGACCAGCTTTTCATCCCTCGGGCCATAGAGCCGGTTGCAGTCGATCTCGACTTCGATGATGTCGCCGGTGCCTTTGCCTTCGAGCTGTTCGAGAACATGGGGGGCGAGCGCGTCATTCTGACCGTGAACGTAGCCCAGCGGAAATTCGACCGAGGTCAACACCTGGCCGGACTTCTGGTCGATCACCTTGTAGGTGAGTTCGACGAACTTGTTGTTCTGGATCGTCTCGCTCATGCGTTTCGCGAATCCTCGCTTGTGCACATCAGAAGATCGACGCGCCGAAGATCTTCATCTCTTCACCCTCGTATCCGAGGACCATCCTGCCGAGCCACTCGCCCGCTTTCTTGGTGCTGCGTTGCCGGTAGAGCACCGAAACATGCTCCCCGCGACGGATGATCCCGAGCGGATCGAAATCCTCCGACAAATTTCGGGTCAACTCGCTGGTCGCGAACTGCCGGCCGACCTCGACCTCGTTGAGCGAAAGCATCAGCGAGTTGGAGAACCCCTTGACGAAATCGCCGTAATTGCCGGCATTGGATGCCTTCACGAGATCGAGCCACATCTCGTTGGCGATACCGAAAATTTCCTCGTCGCTTTTTTCAATGATGTTCATTGCTGGGTTCTTCATCCTGCCTTGTGCCGGCCGCCCGATGCAAAGTGCCGTCTGCCCGGCGCGCGGGCCGAACCGGCGATGGGTGCTGGGGGGCCGGCATGGCGTGATGCCGGCCCGAATGCACTCAGGCTTTGGCGGCCTTCCTGGCCTTGGGTTCGTCTTCTTCGGCATCCACCAGGTGATAGCAGGGCGCTTTCTCCATGGTGTATTCGCCGGTGGCCGGATCGCGACGCGAAACCGTCAGTACGTGCCAGTTCTCGTCGTCCACCTTCATGGCGTCGCCCCGGTAATAATAGCCGGGCCACCTGGTCTCCTTGCGGAACAGGGTATGCTGCGTGACGCATTCGGCGGTGCGATGACGGTGCTTCAGTTCCCAAGCGCGCAGCAATTCGTGCAGGTCTTTCGCCGCCAGGCACTCGAGGTCCTCTTCCATGACGGCGAGCTTCTTCAGGCCGATATTGAGCAACTTCTCGTTCGTCATGTAATTGACGGTGACGCCGCCGCAATATTCGTCCATCAGCTTCTGCAGGCGGTCGAGGCCGTGCTTGGGATGGATGTAGCTCGGGCTCACCGTGCCGGCGACGATCTCGTTGCGGTACTTCTTGTAGCGCTCCAGCGGCTTGTAGATCTCGGCCTTGCGCTCCGCGATCTGCTTGTCGGAAACCCTGATGCCTTCCGCCTTGCCGTCATCGATGTATTTGCAGGCTGCCTTGGCGGCGAGCCGGCCTTCGGTGAACGAACCGGACGAGAAGGCATGCGGCGTGCCGCCGACGGCGTCGCCGGCCCCGAACAGGCCCTCGACGGTCATCATGCGGTTGTAGCCCCAGAAATATTCCGGCGGCGAGATGTCTTCCGGGCCGCTGGCCCACCCGCCCGCGCCGGTCGCGTGCGAACCCATGACATAGGGTTCGGATGTCGTCAGTTCGGGGTTCTCGTTCTTCGGATCGACATCGGTGGCAGCCCAAAGCACCGCCTGGCCGATGGTCATGCCGAGGAAGTTTTCCCAGCCGACTTCTTCCAGATGCGGATCCTGGAAAGCGTGCATCGTCACCATGTGAATGGGACCACGCCCGGCATTCACCTCGCTGATCAGCGCGTGGTTGCGCAGGCAGGTCGGGATCGGCCTGTGGGTCAGGTGCGACACTTCCGGGTCGAGATATTCCTTGCCGACCATCTTCTGCAACTCGGGGAACCACTTGGACTCGTATTCCTCGCCCAGGCCATTCTGCGTGTAGGTCTTCAGGTGCAGGAAGTAGGCGCCGACCGGGCCGTAACCGTCCTTGAAGCGCGCCAGAACGATGCGGTTCTCCATCTGTGTCATCTTGGCGCCGGCATTGATCATCAGCCCGTAGGCGGAGCCCGACGACCACGGCGCATACCAGGTGCGCCCTGCGCCTTCGCCGACCGAACGCGGCTTGAAGATGTTGGAAGCGCCACCTGCGGCCACGATCACGGTCTTCGACTTGAAGACATGGTAATTGCCGGTACGCACGTTGAAGCCGACAGCGCCGGCGATGCGGTTTTCCCTGGCGTCGTCCATCAGCAGATGCGTGACGCAGATGCGGTTGTAAATCTTGTCCGCCGACTTCTTGGCGGCCTCGGCCACGATCGGCTTGTAGGATTCGCCGTGGATCATGATCTGCCAGCGGCCTTCGCGCAGATAGGTACCCGTCTTCGGGTTGCGCATGATCGGCAGGCCCCATTCCTCGAACTGGTGCACCGTGGAATCCACGTGGCGTGCCATGTCGAACAGCAGGTCCTCGCGCACCATGCCCATCAGGTCGATGCGGGCGTAGCGGACATGGTCCTCCGGATTGTTCTCGCCCCAACGCGTGCCCATGTAGCAATTGATCGCGTACAGGCCCTGCGCCACCGCGCCGGAGCGGTCGATATTGGCCTTCTCGGCGATGATGATCTTCTTGTCCTGTCCCCAGAAACGGGCTTCCCAGGCAGCACCTGTGCCACCAAGGCCCGCACCGACGACCAGGACGTCGATATTGTCTTCGACGACGGTTTTGTAAGCCATCAGTAGTACACCCCTTTTTTCATCTTCAGCCCGTTGGTCTCCAGGGTGTGCAGACCGCCCTCATCCATGCGGATGTATTTGGGCTCGCTGTACAGATGCTGGCTGTCGCGCATTTCCTTGCTCGGACCCGGCACTTCCGCGAGCTTCGGAATGCAGGTGCCCCAGGGCTTGGTGGTGATCGGCGACAGGAAGTTCTTTTCCGTTCCGTCGCGGAACTTGATCTTCCAGGCGATCGTGCCCTTTTCCTCCTCGCGGCGCACGCGCACGGAATGGCCGAGCGGCGCGAAATCGGCATAGCCGCGAACGTCGATCGCGTATTGCGGGCAGGCCTTCACGCAGGAATAGCACTCCCAGCACATGTCGGGTTCGATGTTGTAGGCGCGGCGATAGGTCGGATCGATATGCATGATGTCCGACGGACAGATATCGACGCAGTGCCCGCAACCGTCGCATCGCGTCATGTAAACAAAGGTTGGCATTAACAGCTCCTCTTGAATTCGTGTCGTCGCTGGCTGGAGCGCCGATCGGCAATGCTGCTCAATAATGCTGCGGGCGTTCGCGCTTGATGCCGAGCCCCATGTTGAGGGGCGCGTCCTTCAGCAGGTCCATGGAGTGCCGGTCGCGATCCGCCGGATCGGTCCGGTCGGCCGGCTTGGGCAGATTGTCCATCGAACCGTCGGCCTTTGCCACGCGCTTCTGGAAGGCTGCGGCGGGCTTGAAGAACATGTGGGCGAACTTCGACCACAGCACGCCGCCGAACAGGACCGCGCTGGAAACGATGAACAGCGCCAGGAAAATGGAACTCCAGACCTGCGCGCCCTGCGCCTGCAAAACGGACCAGATCAGCCCGCTAAGCGTGGTCGCCAGCAGCGAAAGAATGAACAGGTCCGCGCGCACGATGCGGTGCCAGGGATTGCCCTCGGCCGAGACGTCGACCCGGATGAAGAACCAGAACCAGCCGCCGCCCACGACCACCATCAACGCCCCGAGATGCCACAGGATCGGCCACACTGCCGGCGTCGCCGCGCCTGCGGTCGGGTAGTTGAAGACCATCGCGATGGTGGCGAAGAGGAAGAAGACGAACCCGTACATGCCGAGCAGGTGGGCCACCCGGCGCTTCTGGTTGCAGAATTCCGCCGAGGTCAGCACGTCCGCGGCGATGGTCTGGACGGCAATGCCGATCTTCTCGCCACCGCCAACAGCTCTTTCGCGCGACTTTTTCGCCTTTTCGGCATTCTCGAAGAAATATTGGGCGCTCTTCTTGTGCACCATGTCGGCGATCGTGCCGAGCACGACCAGCACCGCCATCGCGATGACATATGCCTGCATGGCGGCCACCGGAATGGTGCCGGACAGCGCGGAAAAAGGATTTATTGTGAAGTCCACAACCCGTCTCCTCCCCTGGGTATTCGGCCAGCAGACTTTCGAAGGCTGGCGACAGCTTGCCTGTAAGGTCCGCCCGCACCCGCCGGGTGCACAACTGGCAAACCACCTCGTCACGGTTTCCTGTCATCAAGACAGGACCACACGCATCTCCTCCCCGACCTGCAAGCAATTCCTCTGCTTGCGAGCCTGCCGCTCCGCGCGGCCTAGGGACGCTTCGGCGTCTGGTATTTCACTTCTTTCTGGAACGGCTCCCAGATCGTCTCGTACCCGACAAAGCCCTTTTCGGTCGGCTTCATCTGGCGCGTTTTGAAAAAGCGCGACTTTCCCTCGGGAACTTTCGGTGGCTGTTTTTTCGCGTCCGTCGACTTCTCGGCCATGAATCCCCCTCGCTGTTGCCCATGCAAAATCGTCGCCTGGTGCGCAAGCATAGCCGACCTGCGGGGAGTGTTACAACGAAAATGTTTTGAATTATCTATTGTTTAGATAGTAATAATCGATATACATGATCAATTATCATGACACTCGATCAATTGCGCATTTTTGCCGCCGTCGCGGAATTCGGTCACGTAACCCGAGCCGCCGAAGCGCTGGGCTTGAGCCAGTCTGCCGCGTCCGCCGCCATTGCCGCGCTTGAATCGCGCTACCACGCGCAGCTGTTCGACCGCGTCGGGCGCGGGATCCAGTTGACGGAGACCGGCAGGATCTTTCTGCGCGAGGCGCGCGCCGTGCTCGACCGTGCCTCGATGGCGCGCGCCGTGCTGCAGGATCTCGCCGGCTCGGCTTCCGGCTCGGTCGACATCGCCGCCAGCCAGACGATCGCGACCTACTGGCTGCCGCGCCGCCTTGCCGCCTTTCACGCCGCCAATACCGGCGTGCGCCTGAACGTGGTGATCCGCAATACCCATGATGTCGAGACCGCCGTTGTCGACGGCAAGGTCAATGTCGGCCTTGTCGAGGGACCGACGCAGCATCCCGCGCTGATCCGCCGGCATATCGACGACGACGAGTTCGTGCTGGTGGTCGCCGTCAGCCAGAGGCCGCCGGTCGACGACGACGGCCGGCTCGATCTGCGTGCAACGAGCTGGGTGATCCGCGAAGCAGGCTCCGGTACGAGGCTCGGTCTGGAGGGCATGGCGCAGCGCGCCAGCCTGTCCATGGAGGACCTCAACATCGCGCTGGTCCTCCCGAGCAACGAGGCCGTGCGCGAGGCGATCGAGGCTGGCGCGGGCGCCACGATCATTTCGCGCCACGTCGTCGCCTCGTCCGTGGCCGCGGGCAGGCTGCGCGAAATCCCGATCGATCTGCCTAGGCGCGAGTTTGCGCTGGTCCTTCACCGCGACCGCCATGCCACCCTGGCGCAGAAGGCGCTGGTCGACGCGTTGACCGCCGACGCCAGATCGCGCGCAATGAAGGAATGAGCGGCGAAGGAATGAACCGCGAAGGGACGAGCGCCATTCCCGGAAGGATTTGCTGCGACCCTTCACCCGTCTCGTTCCCGTCTTACAGGTGCGTGCCGACCAGGCTCACTCGTAATAGAGGGAAACCGAATGCCGGGCCTCGGCGAAGAACAGCCAGCGCTCGGCAAAAAGCCCCGCCAGCATCGACACGAAAGCCAGAGCGAGAACCGGATTGGCGATTCCCCACCAATAGGTCGCGGCCGCGATCAGCATGGGCAGGGCGGCACCGACGGCAAGCGCGATCAGCCGTAGTTTCGCCGCGTGTTTGCGCCCGATCCGGTGCACCATTTCGCGCGTCAGGTAATTGCCGCCCGTATGCGGCCGTTCGAACAGCCTGACCTCGCCGATACCGCCCAGGCCGGTGGCGCTGCCGGTGGTCATGCCGCGTGAGGCGAGGCTCGCGCCTGCCGCCCTCTGCCACCAGGCGACCTTGATCGCCCAGGCGGCCAGCAGCACGAGCATGGCAATCAGCGCGACCGGAAAATCGCCGAATTGCGAAGCCTTGCCGGCGGCAGCGACCAGCAGGAATCCGCTGGAAAGCGAAAACGCGAGATAGACGACCGGGGTCAGCCAGCTATGCCAGTGCGGCACGGTTCGAAGCTGCGCATAGATCATCGATGTAGTGAACACCGTAGCAAGGCTGAGAACCGACACGCCCCAGCCGAGTTCGCGCGTCGGCAGGTCGGTGAACAGCCGCGCCAGCACGAAAATGCCGAACAGCGTCAGGGCGGCAATCGACGCCACCCCCTCGCGCGAAAGCCAGGACGAACGCCACTGGCTGAGCGCCCTCCACGCCCGCTCGGGATGGCCGAGATGGAAGGTGGAGGACAACAGCCCCACCACCGCCAGCGCGCCCGCGGCAAAAGCGGTGAAGAAGAAGAGCAGCGGATTGTCGCTCAACGGATAGCCCGCGCCGATCAGCGCGATTGCGCCGAAACCGGCGCCGGAGGTGACCGTGAACACGATGACGGATATTGCCGGATGCATCGCCTAACCCAGTTTCTCGAGCGCTCTGTCGAGCCAGCCAAGGAAGCCCGTCGCATCGAGCGCTTCCGTCTCATTGTTTTCAGGCCGCGCGACCTGTTTTGCCTTCGGCGCGGTTTTGGGCCTTGGCGGCAGATATTTGTTGACCGGCCGCGTGCCCGCTTCCGGCATCAGTTCGAAGCCGCCGCGTTCGGCGACCATCAGCGAAACCTCAGATTCGGGATCGCCCAGATCGCCGAAATGGCGGGCATGGGCCGGGCAGGTCCTGACGCAGGCAGGCACGCGGTCCACTTCCGGCAGATTGTCGTTGTAGATGCGGTCGATGCACAAAGTGCATTTCTTCATCACGTTCTCGACCGGGTCCATCTCGCGCGCGCCGTAGGGGCAGGCCCATGCGCACAATCCGCAGCCGATGCACTTTTCCTCATCGACCAGCACGATGCCGTCATCGGCACGCTTGTAGCTCGCACCGGTCGGGCACACCGTGACGCAGGGTGCATCCTGGCAATGCAGACAGGATTTCGGGAAGTGAACGATCTGTGCCGGATTGCCGGCCTGGGCGTTCTTCGGCAAGACCTCGAACGTGTGGATGCGGTTGAGCCAGGCGCCTTCCGGGCTGACGCCGTAGGCGTCGACATCGCCGAGCGGCGCGCCATAGCCACCGGTATTCCATTCCTTGCAATTGACCGCGCAGGCATGACAGCCGACGCAGATGTCGAGGTCGATGACGAGACCGAGCTTCTTTTGCGAAGGTGCGGGGAGCAGCGTCATCGGGTCCACTCCTTGCCCCAGGTCACTTTCGACGGCGTCCTGGGCAGCGGGCTCTCCTGCGCCGGAAATTGCGGCAGGCTCACCTCGTCGGGCGCCTCGGCCTTTTCGATGCGCACCCTGAGATCGAACCAGGCGGCCTGACCGGTGATCGGATCGGAATTCGACCAGCGCATGCCGTCGCCCTTCGGCGGCAGTAATTCATGGATGATGTGATTGAGCAGGAAACCCTTGCTCGCTTCCGGCGCACCGGGCGAAAGCGACCATGCGCCGCTGCGTTTGCCGATCGCGTTCCAGGTCCACATCGTCCTGGAATTGACCGCTTCGGTGCGCTTCACCGGCACGCGGATACGGCCGTGCGGCGAGATTACCCAGGCCCAGTCGCCATCCTTCAGGCCCGCTGAATCGCAAACGGCGCCGGGCACGAAAAGCGGATTGGTGCCATGGATCTGTCTCAACCAGGCATTCTGCGAACCCCAGGAATGGTACATCGCCGCCGGTCGCTGCGTCAGCGCGTGCAGCGGGTATTCCCCGCTCTCGAACGCCTCGCCCTCGAAGGGCGGATACCAGTTCGGCAGCGGCTCGAAACAGGCGACGATCCGCTCGCGATGGCTTTCCGGCGCCACCGGTTCGACCTTGCCCTCAGCTGAAAGCTGGAACTTCCTGAGCGGCTCGAGATAGAGCTGGAAGACATTCTCCACGATGGAATCCTGCACGCCGTGCTCCACTGCCCATTCCTGCCAGTCGCGATTGGCGTGGCGGAAGTAGCGGGCATTCTTCGGCAGCTCGACTTCGAAGAACCCGCCATGCTCGATATAGCGCTTGAGCTGGTCTTCGTTCGGTTCACCGCGCCCGGTCTTGTCGCCGTTCTTGCCGCGCCAGCCGGCCAGCGGTCCGCGCCCGGGCTTCCTTTCATGGTTTACGATATAGTCGGCATAATCCTTGTAGCGCGGACTGCCGTCGCTCTTGATCATGCCGGGAAACTTCATCCGTGCGCCGAGGTCGAGCAGCACCGACTGGAAGCCGCGCACGTCGCGGTCGGGCTCCAGCACCGGCCATCTTATGGCGTCGGCCAGCACGTCCGGTTCGCCGATCGGCCGGTCGAGCAGCGAGATGCAGTCGTAGCGCTCCAGATAGGTCGTGTCGGGCAGGACAAGATCGGCGTAGGAAACCGTTTCCGAATTGTAGGCGTCGCAATAGATGATCTTCGGAATGACGTATTCGCCGTTCGCGTCCTTGTCGGACAGCATCTTCATGACGCCGGACGTATTCATCGACGAATTCCAGGCCATGTTGGCCATGTAGAGGAACAGCACGTCGATGCCGTATGGATCGCGCGCATGGGCGTTCGAGATCACCATGTGCATCAGCCCGTGCGCGGAAAGCGGCGCATCCCAGGAAAACGCCTTGTCGATGCGCACCGGCGTCACCCTGTCCTCCTCGAGCAGCAGGTCCTCGGGCCCCTCGGGAAAGCCCAGATGCGGCCCCTGCAGCGGTTCGCCCGGCAGGCTTGGGCCCAGGTGCGGCTTGGGCTGCAAGCCGACTGGTCGCGGATAGGGCGGCTCGAAACGAAACCCGCCTGGCGTGTCGATCGATCCGATTAGGATCTGCAGCAGGTGGATCGCCCGGCATGTCTGGAAGCCGTTCGAATGGGCCGAGATGCCGCGCATCGCATGGAACGAGACCGGACGGCCGACCATCTTCTCGTGGCGCTCGCCCTTCATGTCGGTCCAGGGCTGGTCTACGACGATTTCCTTTTCGAAGGCGGTCTCGGCAATCTCCGCCGCGATGCGCCGCGTCTGCTCGGCGGGAACGCCGGTCGTCTTTTCCGTCTCTTCCGGTGCATAGCGCGCATCGAGGTAGCGACGCGCCAACAATTCGAAAACCGGCACGCCGTGTTTCTTGCTGCCGGGGAGCTTGAACCGCCCCTTGAGCGCGGGCTTCACGTCCTTGCCGTCATGGGCGACGGTCTTGCCGCTGGCGCGCTCGGCGACCAGCACCTTGCCGTTCTTGTCGCGTGCGAACAGGCCGTGATCGGCGGCCCCCTCGTCGTCGATCACGAGCCAGGGCGCGTTGGTGTAGCGGATCAGGTAATCGAGATCGACCTTGCCGGATTTCAGCAATTCGTGGATGAGCGAGAGCACGAAAAGCCCGTCCGTGCCCGGCGTGATGCCGACCCATTCGTCGGCCACGGCGTTGTAGCCGGTGCGCACCGGATTGACCGCGATGGCTTTTACGCCACGCTCCTTGAGGCGGGAAAGACCGAGCTTGATCGGATTGGAATCGTGATCTTCGGCAACGCCGAAGATGAGAAAGAGTTTCGTGCGTTCCCAGTCGGCCGCACCGAATTCCCAGAATGCACCGCCGAAGGTGTAGACGCCTGCCGCCGCCATGTTGACCGAGCAGAACCCGCCATGGGCTGCATAATTCGGAGTGCCGAATTGCTGCGCCCACCAGCTCGTCAGTGACTGGCTCTGGTCGCGCCCGGTAAAAAAGGCGAGCTTCTTCGGATCGCGCATGCGCACTTCGCCGAGCCATTCGGTGGCAAGCGCCAGCGCCTCGTCCCACTCGATTTCCTTGAACTCGCCGCTGCCGCGCTCACCGGTTCTGAGCAGCGGCTTCCTCAGGCGCGCCGGCGAATATTGCTGCATGATCCCCGCGGAGCCCTTGGCGCACAGGACGCCGCGGTTGATCGGGTGGTCGCGATTGCCTTCGATGTAGCGCACCTTGCCGTCGCGCAGATGGACATTGATCCCGCAGCGGCAGGCGCACATGTAGCA
>JAGRLL010000156.1 GCA_020441855.1 Nitratireductor sp. | reverse complement strand
GGTAATAGGCGAGTTCCTTCGCCTGGGCGGCAATCGCATCGGCGATTTCGGTGCGCCCGTAGCCAACGTTGACGCAGTAAAGCCCGGCAAAGGCATCGAGCAGCTTCGTGCCGTCGCGATCTTCGATGTAGACGCCGGAACCACCGGTAACGATCCGGTTGGGGCTTTCGCCGCGCGCATGCTGGGCAAGATGGGTTGAGGGGTGGAAGAAGTTCTCCCGGTCCCACTGGTCGAGTCGATCGTTCTTCAGCATTGCTTTTTTCCTTGTTGCCTTTTGTTTCGCACAGTCACGTCTCAAGCCCAGTCGCGGCAGACGTATTTGATTTCCATGAACTCTTCCATGCCGCGCCGCGCGCCTTCGCGCCCGAGGCCGGATTGCTTGGTCCCGCCAAAGGGGATCGGCGCGCCGGTCACCTTGGTCCGGTTTACCGCCACCATGCCGTATTGCAGAGCGCGTGACAGGCGGTAGATGCGGCGCGGGTCCATCGAGTGGACATAGGCGACAAGGCCGTATTCGGTGGCGTTGGCCCGCGCGATCACTTCATCCTCCGTGTCAAACGGGCTGATCGGCGCAACCGGCCCGAACGTCTCCTCGCTCATGATGGCGGCATCGTCCGCCACATCGGTCAGCACAGTCGGCTCGTAGAACAGGTTGCCGAGTTCATGCCGCTTACCGCCGCAGGCGAGCTTCGCGCCTTTCTCGATCGCATCGGTGACATGCTCCTCCTGCTTGGCGACGGCTTTCTCGTTCATCAGCGGGCCGATATCGGGATCGTCCATGCCGTGACCGATTGAAAGCGCTTTCGTTGCCGCAATGAATTTCTCGCAGAAGGCTTCATAGATTGGCCGCTCGACATAGATGCGGTTGGCGCCGAGACAGTCCTGGCCCGAGGTCGCGAACTTGGCTTTCATGGTTTCGGCGACGGCGTGGTCGAGATCGGCGCCCTTGAAAACGATGACCGGGGCATGCCCGCCAAGTTCCATGACGAGCTTCTTCACAGTCTCGGCGCTGTCGCGATAGAGCAGGCGGCCGACTTCGGTGGAACCGGTGAAGGAAAGCGCCCGCACGCGGGTGTCCGCCGTCCATGGCGGAACCACGGTGGAGGCGCGCCCCGTCACGACGTTGAAGACGCCTGCCGGAAAGCCTGCGCGCTCTGCGAGTTCCGCCAGCGCCAGCGCGGAGAAGGGCGTCTCGTGCGAGGGATGCGCGACAATGGTGCAGCCCGCCGCGAGCGCGGCGGCGGCCTTGCGCGTCAGCATGGCGGACGGGAAGTTCCACGGCGTGATCAGCGCAACGACCCCGACCGGCTCCAGCCACAGCTCGACTTCCGCATCGTGCAGGTGGCTGGTGACGCCCTCGATGTTCGGGCGCTTGGCTTCCTCGGCGTAGAACTCGACGAATGAAGCGGCATAGTCGATCTCGCCGCGCGCTTCGGAGAGCGGCTTGCCCTGTTCGGCGACCATGATCCGCGCGAGGTCTTCCTTGTTGGCGGTCATCAGGTCGAACCAGCGCCGCAGCAGGGCGGAGTGCTCCTGCGGGAGCAGTTGCGACCATGCGGGAAAGGCGGCCTGCGCCGCATCGACGGCCTTGGCGGAACCTTCCGCCGACAGGCTTGCGACCTCGCCGATTTCTTCGCCGGTTGCCGGATCGGTGACGCTTAAGGTCCGCCCGCCTTCCGCCGCCGTCCAGCGCCCGTTCACATAGGCGAAGTGCCGGACAAGGCGGCTGTCGGTCAGGTTCCAGACGGGTGCGTCGAGCGTGCGTGCGGCGCTGGCCATTGAGGCGGCTCCCTTGCATGAGATGTCTCTGGGGAAGAATAGGGTGGCGCGCGCAGACGGTTCGCCCCGCTTCAGGCGGCGCGGCAGATGAATCGTCTGTTTTCTTCCGGCTTCGCAGACGATCAGTCTGCGTCGAGCAAAACGCCGAACGGGGGAGGGGCATCCTTCACCGCTTTGGTGACGATGTAGGTGTAGTAGCGCTTCAGGCCGAGACCGGCTTCCAGCAGCGTATCGATGAGCCGCTGATAGCTGTCGATGTCGTGCGTAACGACCTGCAGCAGGTAGTCGAACCCGCCGCCCAGCGCCCACGCGGCGACGATCTCGTCATGCTGCTTCACCGCCTGTTCGAAGGCGGCGAAATGCTCGTGCCGGTGATGTTCGAGTTCCACGGTGACGAAGACGGTAACGTGAGGCGTGATTTCCTTCAGCGCGATCTCGGCCCGGTATCCGGCGATGATGCCCGCGCTTTCCAGCCGCTTCAGCCGTTCCCAGCAGGGCGTCGGGCTCAGGTTCACCCGGCGGGCAAGCTCTGCCTTCGAGATACGCCCCTCGTGCGACAGAACCCGCAGGATCCCGATATCGCGTGCATCGAGTTTCAGCATGATCAGGCCTGAATAATGGTGCCGAGACCGGCGGTCTTCGCGGCCTTGAGCGCGTGCGTGGCGATTGCGGTGTCCTGCGCGCCGGTCCCGGTGAGGTCGCAGATGGTGATGTCCAGCGTGGTGTTGCGGGCGCAGACAGTGGCGCTGCCTGAAACCACATCGCCGAGTTCGGGCGGCGTCTTGTCGTTGCCCCAGACGCCGGCGGCAATGGCTGAACGCAATTCGCCCAGTTTCTCGCACTGGCTGACCCGGTCGCAGACATAGGCCGTGGCCTGCACCAGCGCTTGAGGATCGATCTCGTTCTTGCCCGATTGATCCGAGCCCATGGCGGTGATGTGCAAGCCCGGATGCAGCCAGTCGGCTTTCAGCACGGGTTCGCGCGCCGGCGTCGCCGTCACGACAAGCTGGCTTTCCGCAACGAGCCGTTCGGGATCGTTTTCAGCGCGCGCCTCAACACCGAGATTGGCTGCAAGTTCGGCTGCGCAGGCCTGCGCCTTCCCGCTGTCGCGGCCCCAGACGAGCACACGTTTGAAGGGGCGTACGAGATGCGCCGCTTCCATCTGCAGCCGCGCCTGCACACCGGTGCCGATGACGCCTGCGGTTTCAACCTCGGCAGGCGCCATATGCTTTGCCGCGACCGCGCCGGCGGCAGCGGTGCGCACATCGGTCAGATAACCGTTGTCGAGGAACAGCGCTTCCACGAGGCCGGTCTTCGCCGAAAACAGGATCATCAGCCCGTTGAGGCTTGGCAGGCCGAGCTTGGGATTGTCGAAGAAACCGGGGCTGACCTTGATGGCGAAGCCGTCGAAACCGGGGATATAGGCGGTCTTCACGTCCACCTCGCCATTGGCTTGCGGGATGTCCATCGACAGGATCGGCGGCATGATGACTTCGCCGGACGCCAGCGCCGCGAACGCGCGCTCCACCGTCTCGATGGCGGCCATGTCGAGCTTCACCGCCTTCCGCAGTTCGGATTCGGTGACGACGGTAATGTCATGCGCCATAGCTTTGTCCTTTTACGGTCATGTCTCCGAGCGTCACGTCCTGGCCGGTGACGACCTGCGTGAAGACGTTCATGTCGACATTGCGCCCGGTGATAATTGTCGCAACCGGCTCTTTAAGCGCTGGCAGTTTGCCGGATTGCAAAGCGGCGATGCCGACGACGCAGGCGCCTTCCGCGACGAGCCGGTCCTCGTAGTAGAGCGTCTGCATGGCGCGGTAGATTTCGTCTTCCGTGACGAGGATTACATCGTCGAGCAGGTCGCGGCACAGTGCGAAGGACAGCTTGTTGGCAAGCCCGACGCCACCGCCAAGGGAATCTGCAAGGCTCGCGACCTCCTCGACCTCGACCGGATGACCGGCTTGAAGGGAAGCATGCATGGCTGCACCCCGGTCCATCGAAACGCCGATGACGCGGATGTCCGGTTTGATCGCCTTGGCGGCCAGCGCGATACCGGCGGCCAATCCGCCGCCGGACAGCGGAATGAGAATGGTGCCGAGGTCTGGCCGGTCCTCCAGCAGTTCGAGCCCGATGGTGCCTTGCCCGGCGATGACATGCGCATCGTCGAAGGGCGAGATTTCGGCAAGTCCCTCGGTCTCGCAAAGCCGGGCGCTTTCGATCTGCGCCTCGTCCTGGCTCCTGCCTTTGATGCGGACCTCCGCGCCAAGCGCCCTGATGCCGTCCACTTTCGCCTGAGGCACCAACTCCGACATACACACAACAGCGCGCAGGCCCCGTGCCCGCGCCGCATAGGCGATGCCTCGGCCGTGGTTTCCGGTGGAGCAGCAGGCAACGCCCGCGCAGGTCGCGGGCAGGGCGGCGATGGCATTGGCCGCACCGCGCAGCTTGAACGCCCCTATCGGCTGGGCGACCTCCAGCTTAAGCAGGAAATCCCGACCGGCGATTTTGCTCAGGTAAGGCGAGGGGACCAGCGGCGTGCGCAGGGCAACGCCTGCTATGCGAGAGCGCGCGGCATAAACATCGGCAAGCGCCAGTCGCATCGGTCCTCCAGGTTAAATGATGGAACGGCGGCAGGACAGCATGCGGCGATGGGAGATTGCAACCCGGCGTCAGCCGCGATTGATCTCCACGCCCTGCGCCTCCAGTTCGCCGATGATGGCGGCGGCGCGATGAAATGCCGTATTGGAAGCGGGCACGCCGGCGTAGATCGCCTGCTGCATCAACACTTCCTTGACGTCGCCGAGCGCCATGCCGTGGCTCAATGCGGCGCGCAGATGCAAGTCGAATTCCTCCCATCGCCCCGTCGCCATCGTGGTCGCGATGACGATAAGGCACCGCGTACGCTCGTCGAGGCCGGGGCGTGTCCAGATTTCGCCCCAGGCATAACGCGTGATCAACTCCTGGAACTCGCGGTTGAGGTCGGTCGCATTCGCGATTGAGCGATCGACATAGGCATCGCCAAGCGTGGCGCGGCGTTTCGTCATGCCGGCGTCGTGTCTGTCTTTCTCGTCCATGCGCTCCCCCGCTCGTTTGACGTGACAATAGGCGCGAAGCTGAAAACGAAAAAGGGGCGGCCCGCAAGCCGCCCCCGGTCATAGCGTTTATTGGCAGCCTGCGATCAGGCGAACCACCAGCGCTCGATTGCGCGGAAGCCGTCCATCGTCCAGTTGGCGCCAACCTGTTCGGGATGCGCAACCTTGTCCGTATGCGCCATCACGTAGCTTGCGAACATGGGAACAATGACGCCGCCATCGGTGCGCAGGATATCCTGCATCTCGACATACATCGCCCGGCGCTTGTCTTCGTCGAGTTCCGAACGCGCCTCGACCAGAAGCTTGTTGAAGCGCTCGTTGTCCCAGAAGGTGTCGTTCCACTCCGCGCCCTTGGCGTAGGTTGTGGTGAACATCCAGTCTTCCGTCGGGCGCCCGCCCCAGTAGACGGCGCAGAATGGCTTCTTCATCCACACGTCCGACCAGTAGCCGTCATTGGGCTCGCGCACGGGCGTAATCTCGATGTCGGCCTTTTTCGCGCTCGCCTGGAACAGCACCGCGGCATCGACGGCACCGCCGAATGCGGCTTCCGCCGCCGACAGGTTGACCTCCAGTTTGTCGAGGCCGGCCTGCTTCAGGTAGTACTTCGCCTTGTCCGGATCGTAGCTGTTCTGCTCGATATCGTCGGCGTGATAGCGGTTGGATTGCCCGATCGGATGATCGTTGCCGATCGCGCCATAGCCGAACAGGATCTTGTCGACCATTTCCTGCCGGTTGATGGCGTGCTTCAGCGCGAGCCGCACGTTGTTGTCGTTGAAGGGGGCCGCGCGCGTATCCATCGCGAACGTGTAGTGCTGTGTGCCCGTGGCGGACAGCACCTTGACGCCCGGTGCGCGCTCAAGAAGCGCCACCGTCTTCAGGTCGACGCGGTCGATGACATCGACGGTGTCCGTCAACAGCGCGGACTGGCGTGCGGCGGGGTCGACGATGACCAGCAGCTGAACACCGTCGAAATGCGCCCGGCCCGGCTTCCAGTAATTCTCGTTGCGGGTCATTTCGGCGCTGACGCCCGGCTCGTATGACGTCACCTTGTAGGGACCGCAGCCGATCGGGCTCTTGTTGTCGATCTTGCCATCCTTGGAGGGCAGGATCGGCAGGTGGTAGTCGCTCATCACGAACGGGAAGTCGGCATTGCCGGCTTCCAGCGTCATGACGACATTGTCGCCGTCAACCTTGATGTCGGTGATCGACTTCACGATCGGCTTGGCGGCCGACGAGCTGTCGTCGCCGCGGTGATAGTTCAGCGAGGCAACCACGTCTTCAGGGGTGACTTCGCCGCCATCGTGATAGGCGACACCCTTGCGGATCTTGAAGGTCCAGGTCTTGGCGTCGGGGGAGGCTTCCCAGCTTTCAGCAACTTCGCCGGCCAGCGAGCCGTCGGCCGCGACTTCGGTCAGATAGCCGTTGCGTGCCGTGGCAAAGACCTGGACATACTGGTTGTCCCACTTGCCGGGATCGTAATTGTCTGTGGTGTTGCCGGCGCCGAAGGCGACGCGGATCGTGCCGCCCTTTTTCGGCTCCGCGGCAGCGCGGCGCGTGCCATATGGCAGGATCAGTGCGGCAGCGCCCAGTGCGGTGCTTCCCTTGAGGATGCCGCGCCTGGTGATCGATGTATCTGTGATTATTCCTCTGGACTTGCTCATATCCGGTTCCCTGTTGCTCTAGCTGTATTGATTTTTCCAGACGGCTCCCGCCCGAGCCGGTCTTGGTAACGCATATACACGTCAGAAATTTGAACACCGGTAGCGTCGCGGTTTTTGATTGACCAGTCAACCAAAACAAGTTCTGCTAACAAACACAAGCGGTTGGCTATTTATGACGTAACGAAATATATGCACGCATAGCACTGAACAGGTGCCAGCCGGAAATTCATTCCGCATCTTTGGAGGTCACCATGAGCAAGCCGAACATCCTGATCCTGATGGTCGACCAGTTGAACGGAACGCTGTTTCCGGACGGTCCCGTGGAATGGCTCCATACGCCAAACCTGCGGCGGCTTGCGGAGCGCTCTGTCCGTTTCGCGAACACCTATACGGCCTCGCCCCTGTGCGCGCCGGGTCGGGCTTCTTTCATGTCGGGGCAATTGCCCTCGCGCACACGGGTCTATGACAATGCGGCGGAATTCGCTTCCGACATCCCGACTTACGCGCATCACCTGCGCAGGGCGGGCTATCAGACCTGTCTCTCAGGCAAGATGCATTTTGTCGGCCCCGACCAGTTGCACGGCTTCGAAGAGCGCCTGACAACGGACATTTATCCGGCCGACTTCGGCTGGACGCCGGACTACCGCAAGCCCGGCGAGCGTATCGACTGGTGGTATCACAACCTCGGTTCGGTCACCGGCGCGGGCGTCGCCGAGATATCCAACCAGATGGAGTACGACGACGAGGTCGCCTATCACGCGACCCGCAAGCTCTATGATCTCGCACGCGGCCACGACGAGCGCCCGTGGTGCCTGACGGTCAGCTTCACCCATCCGCACGATCCTTACGTGGCGCGCAAGAAGTTCTGGGATCTCTACGAGGACTGCGAACATCTGCTGCCGGAAGTGCCGGCGATGGCTTACGAGGATCACGATCCGCACGCCAAGCGCATCTTCGACGCCAACGACTGGCGCAACTTCGACATCACTGACGAGGACATCCGCCGCTCGCGGCGCGGCTATTTCGCCAACATCTCCTATCTCGACGACAAGATCGGCGAAATCCTGGACACGCTCGAAGCGACCCGGCAGGAGGCCGTCATCGTCTTCGTGTCGGATCACGGCGATATGCTCGGCGAGCGTGGCCTGTGGTTCAAGATGAACTTCTATGAAGGTTCGGCGCGGGTGCCGCTAATGATTGCCGGCCCCGGCCTCAAGCCGCAGTTGATCGAGGAAAACGTGTCCACGATGGATGTCGGGCCGACGCTGGCGGCCATGGCCGACGCGAATATCTATGACGTCCTGCGGTGGACCGATGGCGAGAGCCTGTTGGGCCTCATCAATGGCAAGCGCCGCGAAACGCCGGTGCTGATGGAATATGCCGCCGAAGCCTCGGAGGCTCCGCTCGTATGCGTGCGGTCCGGGCCCTACAAATACGTGCATTGCGAACTCGATCCGCCGCAGCTTTTCGACCTTGCCAGCGATCCGCACGAGAAGGTCAATCTCGCCGGCGATCCCGATCACGCGACGGTCGAGAGGATGTTCGCCGAGGACGTTGCCCGGCGCTGGGACATGGGCCGTTTCGACGCCGAGGTGCGCGAAAGCCAGGCGCGGCGCTGGGTCGTCTACGAGGCGCTGCGCAACGGCGCCTATTATCCTTGGGACTACCAGCCGTTGCAGCAGGCGTCGGAACGCTTCATGCGCAACCACATGGACCTGAATGTGGTTGAGGAAAATCAGCGTTTCCCGCGCGGGGAGTAAGGCGGGTCAATTCAGAAGCTCGTCCTCGAAGGGGAATTTCGACAACAACTCGGTGCCGGTCTCTGTGATCAGCATCTGTTGTTCCAGCTTGACCCCCTCCTTGCCGCCTTCTTCGCCGATGAAGCTTTCAACGCAGATTGTCATCCCCGGTTCGATGACCCCGTCATAGCCCGCATCGGGGAAATCGCCGTGGTGGTACAGATAGGGATATTCCCCGCTCATGCCGCAGCCATGGGCGGAGAGGTAATAGCGATGCGCGTAATACGCCTCCGGAATGTCCCAGGCGTTGTCGGCATATTCCCGGAACGTCATGCCCGGTTTCAGGATGCCCATATTGTGGTGCAGTTGCTCGTGCGCGGTTTTGTAGAGCCTCTTCTGCGTCTCGTCCGGCTTGCCCGGGCCTGAATGGAAGGTGCGCGAGAAATCGGCGTAATAGCCGTGGCAGCCGACCACGTCGGTGTCGAGCGCGATCAGTTCGTTCTCGCCTATACAATTGCTGCTGGCTTCCTGGAACCACGGGTTGGTCCGCGCCCCGGCGTTCAGCAGGCGCGTTTCCACATAGTCGCCGTTCTGTTCGATGATGGACTGGTGCAGCACCGACCAAAGCGCGTTTTCCGTGAGCCCCGGCCGGATCGCCGCGCGCAATTTGCCGACGCCGATCTCGGTTGCGCGCAGCGATGCTCTGACGCATTTGATCTCTTCCGCGGATTTGATGGCGCGCGCCATCTCGACCGGCTCCTGCGCATCGACAAGATGTAGCCCTTCCTTGGCGAGTGCGATGGCGACGCCGGCATTCAGCCGCTCAAGTCCGATGGTCGCATCCGGCCCGGCAAGCTCTCGGATCGTGGCGGCCATGTCGGCTGCCCATTGGCGCTCGCGCGCCGCGATGTCGGGGCCGGTGGCAACGAAGCTCGCTGTCTGCGCCGGGCGCACTTCGTCCACCGTCTCGTAGCCGGCGCCTAAATGCTCAGCGCCGGTGAACTCGTGCAGGATCGAGCGGTTCTCGGTCAGCAACAGATAGCGCGACGGCTGATTGCGTGAGGTAAAGACCTGCATGTTGCGGGTGCCGGTTGCGTAGCGGATATTGATCGCATCGCTGAGGATCAGCGCCGCGATTCCGCGCTTCGCCATTTCCGTGCGGACACGTCCGAGCCGATACAGCCGCACCGCTTTCAGGTCGATGCCTTCGCTTTCCGGCGCGCGGTCGAGCAGGGCGATATCCGATAGATCGCAGCGTTCCGCGTGCCAGTCGAAATTCGCCATCGTTCTGTCCTCCGCTCTTTGCGGCAGAGTGCCTTGCGCATGCCGCCGAGGAAATCCTGATACCGGCGAACGGTATCCATTCCACGCCAAGATTGCCGGCGGTGCGGCCGGTACAGCAATTGCCGTAAGAGCGGGACGGCGCGTGCGTAATACGGTGTGCGCGTTGATCTGAGCGCGCCCGGCCGGCATTTGCCCAAAGCCTGCCGGCAAGCCGAGGCATTCGAATGAAAGGTTCCTCCCATGTCCGACAGCCTGCGCGCCGCATATACGGCCGTTTCCCGCTACAATCACTGGATCATCGCGTTTGCCATCATCGGCATGCTCGCGTTCGGCCTCTATCTCGACGAGGCGGAGCTGGAACGCTCGACGAAAGTCATGCTTGTCGGCCTTCACAAGTCGATCGGCTTCCTGATCCTGCTGTTCGGCTTCTGGCGCGTCGGCTGGCGTCTTCGCGAGGGATTTCCTGACGCGGTTCCCGGCATGCCGCGATGGCAGGAAATCGCCACCAAGGCGATGCATTGGGCCTTGCTCGTGGGGATCCTGGCCATCCCGGCTTCCGGTATGGCAATGTCGCTTGGCGGCGGCCATGCCGTCGATGTGTTCGGCCTGTTCACGATTCCCTCGCCCGGCAAGGTCGAGTGGCTTTCCAGCGTGGGGCATGTTGTCCACGGCCTCGGCAGCAAAGTGCTGATTGGCCTGATCGCGCTGCACACAATTGGTGCGTTCAAGCATCACTTCGTCGACAAGGACACAACGCTTGTGCGCATGACGCACGGCGGGGTTACCGGCGAAGCAGCCTGATGGCGGTTGGGTGGTAGCGAATGCGCGGCCCTGGGCGGGCGTCAGCCGATCAGGGTCGCGACACGCTGCAAGGCGAGCAGATACCCCTGCGTGCCGCAGCCGGCGATGACCGCGTCAGCCCGTCCCGACACATAGGAATGATGCCGGAAGGCCTCGCGCTTGTGGACGTTGGAGATGTGGACTTCGACAACCGCGCCATCGAATGCGTTGAGCGCGTCGAGAATGGCGACGGAGGTATGCGTGAAGGCGGCGGGATTGATGACGATCGCCGCCGCCTCACCACGCGCAGCTTGTATCCAGTCGACAAGCTGGTGTTCCGCGTTCGACTGATGGAAGCGGATCTCCAGGCCAAGATGCTCGGCGGCCTTGCGGCATGCCGTTTCCACGTCGGCCAGCGTTTCGTGACCGTACACCTCCGGCTCGCGCTGCCCGAGCAGGTTCAGGTTGGGGCCGTTCAGGACGTAGACGATTGAAGTCACGGGGTCTTGCCTCTGCCGTTATCGAGCCGCAGCGATAGCAGAAAAAACTCTATAAATCGAAAACATGCGTGTTTTGAGACGCTTGCAGGTCAGGTGAGCGGAACGGTCAGCTCCGCGATCACCGGCGCCGTGCCGGGCCGCACGCCCCGCCACCAGGCAAAGGCTTCCGCGGCCTGTTCCACCAGCATGCCTACACCGTCCACAAGCGTCGCCGCGCCGCTGCCGCCGGCAAACCGCAGGAACGGCGTCATGCCCTTGCCATACATCATGTCGTAGGCGAGGCAGCCTTTCGCGAAATTTTCGAGCCTTAGTGGCGGCATATCGCCATGAAGGCTCGCTGAAGTCGCGTTGATAACGAGATCAAACGGTTCCACGGCGAGGTCGTCATAGCCGCAAGCGCCAATGTCGCCGAAGCTGGCGAAGGCCGCTTTCAACTCAAGCGCCTTGGCCGCCGTACGGTTGACGATCGTCAGCGCGGCCGGTTTCGCTTCAAGGATCGGCAGGATCGCGCCGCGCGAAGCGCCGCCAGCACCGACCAGCAGCACCTTGCGCCCGGCAAGCGGGTAGTCCTGATTGATCTCGATGTCGCGCACGATGCCGACGCCGTCGAAATTCTCCGCCAGCAGTTCGCCGCCCTCGATTTTGATGCAATTGGTCGCGCCTGCAAGCTCGGCATGACGTGAGCGCGATGTCGCCAGAGCCAGCGCTTCGAGCTTGAAAGGAACGGTGATGTTGAAGCCCTTGCCGCCCGATTGTGTGAACGCGGCAATCGTTTCCTTCAGCCCGCCCGCCGGTGCCTCGATAGCCTCATAAGCGATGTCCTGACCCGTCTGACGGGCGAAAGCCATGTGAATCTGCGGCGATTTCGAGTGGCTGATCGGGTTGCCGAACACGGCGTATCTGTCTGTCATGACGCGCGCTTGTTGTCTTTATGTGGCAGCCAGAACTTAAAAGCAGCAAAGTCCGGTCATTGCAAATGCCGCATGATCCATCTCAAGGCTGACATCGGAATCTAAACTAAACTCTTTGACTACAGTTTTCCGTTGCCCTAATTTCTAGCCGCGCAGGGTCAGGTTTCCTGCGGCGCCGAAAACCGGAGCAAATGCGGTTCTGAAATGATCGTTTGCAGTTGCAATGTCATCTCGCGTTCAGAGATCGAGGAAACCATTACCGGTTTCCTGCGCCGCGACCCGTGGGCGATCGTGACGCCGGGCATGGTCTATCACGCCATGCAGAAGCGTGGAAAATGCTGCGGCTGTTTCCCCAATGTTGTCGGCCTCATTGTCGAAGTGACGGAAGCCTACCACCGCGAGATCGAGACCCCCTCCGACCGGGTGGTCCAACTGGTGAGCCGTCTGCGCTCCGAACACGAGCGCCACGAGATGCTGCGCCGGTTGGCGAAAGCGCGCCGCGGCGGCGTTGCGGCCTGATCCGGCATCAAAACCGGCGGTTTCCCTCGGGAGATTCATCCGGGTATGTAATATTTCATATTCTCCGCGCATTTCCTTGCTTATGCTGTGCTCAAGGCAGCGATAAACACTGCTCCAGATAGGCGGACATTTTGAAAATGATCGGGACAATGGCGGGCTGGCGGCATGGCCGTTTTGCCGTCCCGGCAGTGCGTCTCAAACAGATTTTTCTTCGCCTTGTCGAAAAGGATCTGGTGCAGTCGGCGTCCTTCGCGCCGCCGCTTGTGGTTCAGGCCCTGTTCGGAGCGATCTGCGCGGGTATCGGCGTCGTGTTGCGTGCGCTGATCGACATGATTTGGAATGGAGCCGGCCCGTTCGGCCTCATGGTTCCGGTGGTGCTTGTCGCGACGCTCTTCGGCCGTTTCCTGGCCGGCTGCGTCTGTCTCGTGCTTACCTCGCTCTACGCTTGGTTCTATGTCCTGCCGATCGAGGGTTCGTTCGCGTTTCTGGTCAAGACGGACGGTCCGCGGGTGATCGTCAATATTCTCGCCGGCTTCTTCGTCGTTGTGCTGGCTGAGCAATTCCGCCGGACGATGCGCACCGCGCTGCAGGACCGCAACATGCTGCTGCGTGAGCTGGAGCACCGGGTGAAGAACAACTTCGCTTCCGTGTCCAGCATGCTGCGGCTGCAGATGCGTCAGAATCCCGAAAACGAAACCGTTCAGGCGGCGTTGCAGACGGCGCTCGGCCGGGTCGAGAGCTACGCAATCGCCAATTCGTATCTTTATCGCGACACCCACTACACCGGCAGCATCGATGTGGACGTTTATATCGAGCAGCTAAGCCAGACATTGGAATCGGCGATGTCCGGTTCCAGGCTGGTGAAGATCCGGCGCAACCTGGATAGCTTCGTTCTGCCGCGCGACCGGGTCATCGTAATCGGGCTTCTGGTGAACGAGATCCTCACCAATGCCGTAAAGCACGCCTTTGCGGACGATCAGGAAGGCGAGGTCAGCCTTGTTCTGACACGGGACGGGCCCGGAGCGCGGCTTGTCATCTCCGACAACGGCAGGGGCATATCGCACGCGGGCGATGAGACATCGCTTGGGATGAAACTGATCGATGCGCTGACCCAGCAGGCCGGCGCGCGCATGAGCGTTGAAACCGATGCGTCGGGAACGCGTTATATATTCGATCTGGTTGCCTGATCTCCTCGGGCAACCGTGCTATATCAGACTGAATCAATGCTGATTTGAGATTTTAATTGCCCGGTTTTTGTGATCGGTCAGGCATTCAGGAGAAAACACCATGAAAAGAAGCAAGAAAGTCATCGAGCGTCTCAATGAGGCGTTGTCTCTGGAGCTTGGCGCCGTCAATCAGTACTGGTTGCATTACCGGCTGCTCGAGGACTGGGGCTATACCAAGCTCGCCGCCAAGGAGCGCGCCGAGAGCATTGAGGAGATGCATCACGCCGACAAGCTGGTCGAGCGCATCATCTTCCTCGGCGGGCATCCCAACCTGCAGACGATTGCGCCCCTGACTATCGGACAGAACATCAAGGAAGTGCTGGAAGCCGATTTGAAAGGCGAGGAAGAAGCCTGGGCCTCCTACACCAAGTCGCGCGATATCTGCGAAAAGGAGGGCGACTACGTTTCCAAGAACCTGTTCGAGGAACTGATCGCCGATGAGGAAGGTCATATCGACTTCATCGAGACACAGCTGGATCTGCTCAAGGCGCTTGGCGAGGCCAAATACGGTCAGCTCAACGCGGGATCCGCCGACGAGGGCGAATAAACGGCATTCCATACTTCGTCAGCGCTTTTCTGCGCCGCTATGATTTTTAAAGGGCCGGCAGTCTTCCAATGGAGGATCGCCGGCCCTATTTGTTGCGGTGCAATACCGATTGGGGTCTGAGCTTCTGCATGCAAGTTGGGGATTTGCGCACGGCAGCTATGCATGTGCGCGGGTAACACCATCAGCTTTCCGCGTGGCAAAGCCTTTTTCGTCGAATTTCGAGGAGGCTTGCATGCCCTTTCATTCCCGGTTCAGGCTTTTTGCGGCGGCGTTGGCCGTTGCGGCAGCCGCTGTCTCAGGCGAACCTTCCGTATCCCGCGCCCAGAATGCGCAGCAGGCCCCGCAGAAAGTGACGGTCGTGACGGTCGAACCTCAGACCGTGACCGTGACCGCAACGCTGCCCGGGCGCATCGTCGCCTCTGGCGTCGCTCAGGTGCGCCCGCAGGTCGGGGGCATCGTCACTGAACGCAAGTTCGAAGAGGGCTCCGACGTCAATGTCGGCGACGAGCTCTACCTGATCGATCCCGAGACCTATCGTGTCCGCGTCGTTGCCGCGCAGGCGCGTCTGGCTCAGGCGGAAGCCCAGTTGCGTGCCGCCGAGCGCGAAGCCGAACGCTACAAGGAACTGCTCGAACGCAATGTCGCAAGCCAGGCGACCTATGACGATGCGCTGGCTGCGAAGGAAACCGCCGCCGCCGCCGTTGATGTCGCGAAGGCGGATCTGCTGAGTGCCGAAATCGACCAGCAGCGCACGACGGTCCGCGCGCCGCTGTCCGGCGTCATCGGACGCTCGCTGACAACGCGCGGCGCGCTCGTCACCAACGGCCAGGCCGATCCGCTTGCCGTGATCCGGACGATCGATCCCGTTTTCGTCGACGTGACCCAATCCGCCGCCGAGATCATCGAATGGCAGCGTGGCATCACGGCGCAAAAGCTCGAAGGCGCCGATCAGAACGTGTCGCTGAAGCTTGCCGACGGCAATGCATACGAACACACCGGTTCGCTGAAAGCTGCCGACCCCTATGTCGATGAACTGACCGGGGTCGTGACCTTGCGGCTGGAGTTCGCCAATCCCGACAGGCTTCTGCTGCCCGGCATGTATGTACAGGTCGAAATGCCCCAGGGTGTATTGAGCAACGTGTTTCTCGTTCCGCAGGAAGGCGTCACCCGCGATCAGCGCGGCCGCCCGACCGCGCTTGTGGTCAATGCCGAGAACGTCGTCGAGCAGAAGCAACTGACAATAGCCCGCGCGCGCGATTCATTCTGGATCGTGACGGACGGGCTGGCGAGCGGCGACCGCATCATAGTCGAAGGTCTTCAGAAGACCCGGGCCGGCGCAACCGTCGAGCCGGAAGAACGTCAGGCCAAATCGAGCTGAACGGCAAGTCAATCGCTTAGGCAGGCGTAAGGGGCAGTAATCCAAATGGCGCGTTTCTTTATCGACCGTCCGGTCTTCGCTTGGGTGATCGCGATTCTGATCATGGGCATCGGCCTATTGTCGATCCGCGCCCTGCCTGTGGCCCAATATCCCGAGATTGCGCCACCCGCGGTCACGGTATCCGCGGTCTATCCCGGCGCATCGGCCGAAACGGTCGGCAACACCGTAACCCAGGTCATCGAGCAGCAGATGACGGGCCTCGACGGCCTGCGCTACTTCAGCTCCAGTTCGACGTCTGCGGGGTCCGCGACAGTCACGCTGACATTCGAGACCGGAACCGACGCGGACATTGCCCAGGTCCAGGTCCAGAACAAGGTATCGCAGGCAACCGCCCTGTTGCCGGAAGTGGTGCAGCGTCAGGGCGTGACGGTGCGCAAGTCGTCCGCCGGCTTTTTGATGGTCGTCGGTCTCATTTCCGAGACCGGGGATATGGAGCAGGTCGATCTTTCCGACTATCTGGCCTCGAATATTGTTGAGGAAATCAGCCGTATCGATGGTGTCGGCAATGTCCGGGTCTTCGGCTCGCCCTATGCCATGCGGATCTGGCTCGACCCGTCCAAGCTGGCCGCGTTCGAGTTGACCCCGGGAGATGTTGTTGCTGCCGTTTCCGCCCAGAACACGCAGATTTCGGCAGGCCAGTTCGGCTCTCTGCCGTCGGTTGACGGGCAGCAGTTGAATGCCGTCATAACCGCTCAGTCGCTGCTGACCAAACCTTCCGACTTCGAGCAGATCGTTTTGCGCGCGCAGACCGATGGCGGGCTTGTGCTGCTCAAGGATGTCGCCCGTGTCGAGATCGGTGCGGAGCGCTATGAGACCATCGCCCGCTTCAACGGACGCCCCGCCGCGGGTCTCGCGGTTCAGCTTGCCAGCGGTGCCAACGCGCTTGAAACAGCCGACCGTGTTCGCGCGCGCATGGATGAGCTGAAAGAGTTCTTTCCCGATGGCGTCGTCTATACCATCCCCTACGACACGACGCCCTTCGTGCGCATCTCCATCGAGGAGGTGATCAAGACGCTGTTCGAGGCCATCGGTCTCGTCTTCCTCGTCATGCTGTTGTTCCTGGGCAATCTTCGCGCGACGCTGATCCCCACGCTTGCCGTGCCCGTGGTTCTGCTCGGCACCTTCGCGGTGCTCGCCGCATTCGGTTACTCGATCAATACGCTGACCATGCTTGCCATGGTGCTGGCCATCGGTCTGCTGGTCGATGACGCTATCGTCGTTGTCGAGAACGTCGAGCGCATCATGGAAGAGGAGGGGCTGTCGCCGGTCGAGGCGACGCGCAAGTCGATGGACCAGATCACCGGCGCGCTGATCGGCATCGCCGTGGTGCTGTCGGCTGTGTTCGTGCCGATGGCCTTTTTCGGCGGGTCCACCGGCGTCATCTACAGGCAGTTCTCGGTCACCATCGTTTCGGCGATGTTCCTGTCCGTGGTCGTGGCATTGACGCTTACGCCGGCGCTCTGCGCGTCGATGCTGAAGCACAATGGTTCCGATGGCGAGGAAAGGCGCGGTTTCTTCGGCTGGTTCAACCGCAACTTCTCGGGGCTCACGAACCGCTACGGGTCAAGTGTTGGCTGGATCACCGGGCGGCCCTTCCGGGTGATGGTGATCTATCTCGTGCTCGTTGCCGGCATGGTCGGGCTGTTCATGCGCACACCGGGCGGCTTCCTGCCGGATGAGGACCAGGGCATCATGTTCGTCTTCGTTCAGGGGCCGTCAGGCGCGACGGCGGAGCGCACGCTCGAGACCATGAAGGCCATCGAGAACCACTTCAAGAACAACGAAAGCGACAACGTTCAGGCCGTCTTCACAGCCGTCGGATTCAGCTTTGCGGGTTCCGGCCAGAACGTTGGTATCGGCTTCGTGCGCCTGAAAGACTGGTCGGTGCGGGAGCGTCCCGACCAATCGGTGCAGGCCATCGCGGGCCGTGCCTACGGCGCATTCAGTCAGATCCGGGATTCGTTGGTTTTCCCGGTCGTGCCGCCTGCCGTGCGAGAACTCGGCAACGTCAGCGGCTTTGACGTCTTTCTTCAGGCGCGCGGCGGCCAGGATCATGAGGAACTGCTCGCCGCCCGCAACCAGATGCTGGGCATGGGCGCTCAAAGTCAGTTGATCGGCTCGATCCGTCCAAGCGGGCTTGAGGACGCGTCCCAGTTCAATCTCGATATCGACTGGCGCAAGGCCGGCGCCATGGGCGTGACCGCAAGCGATGTCAGTTCGCTTCTGGCGATCGCCTGGGCCGGGCGCTACGTCAACGACTTCGTCGATCGTGGCCGGATCAAGAAGGTCTATGTTCAGGGCGAGGCGGATGCGCGCATGCTGCCCAACGACATAGAGCGCTGGCGCGTGCGCAACGCGACCGGCGGCCTCGTGCCGTTCTCCAACTTCGCCGAGGGCAACTGGCGCTTCGGCCCGCAGGGCCTCTACCGCTACAACGGCCTTCCCGCGATGCAGCTTCAGGGCACGCCTGCAACCGGCGTGACGACCGGTGAGGCGATGAACGAGATGGAACGCCTCGCGGGCCAGTTGTCGGGTGGCTACAACATGGCATGGACCGGTCTCTCGCTGGAGGAACGCCAGTCCAGCGGACAGGCACCCCTGCTGTACGCCTTGTCGCTAGCGGTCGTTTTCCTGAGCCTTGCGGCACTCTACGAAAGCTGGTCGATCCCGGCCGCCGTCATGCTGGCGATGCCGATCGGCGTGTTCGGTGCGCTTGCTGCCGCCAGTCTTGGCGGATATTCGAACGACGTGTTCTTTCAGGTCGCGCTCCTCACAACCATCGGCCTTACGGGCAAGAACGCGATCCTGATCGTCGAGTTCGCCCGAGACCGGCAGGAGGTGGGCGATGATCTCTATACGGCTGTGGTGGAAGCCGCGCGACTGCGCTTCCGCCCGATCCTGATGACCTCGATGGCGTTCACGCTCGGCGTCACGCCGCTGGTGCTGAGCACCGGAGCGGGTTCGGCGGGGCGCAACGCGATCGGCTCCGGCGTGCTGGGTGGCACCCTTGCCGCAACCGTGCTTGGCGTCTTGTTCGTGCCGTTGTTCTACGTGCTGATCCGGCGCTTCTTCGCCACCCGCCAGGCGTCCGACAATACAACCTGACGGATCTTGCCCGACAGCCCCCTGCCGGCGCACCCGCGCCCACCGCACACCCGCGAAATCTGGTTTCCCGGCGGGACTCCCGGCGTTTCCGAAACCGCGACCTGCACGGTGCCAAGCAAGGATTTGACACCGACCCGACTCGTGTCCAGAATTTCGGAGCATTTCAGATGACAAAAGATCATTTCAAATATTGAAACGGTGCATTTCCGGAGGAACACATGCTCCAGACTGGACGCAACAAGCCTCGCAAAAGCTGCAGGGCGCCGCGATGAGCGGCGGCAAGGCGAAGGTCTATCGCTGGCGCGACCTGCCGCGTGAAACCGTGCGGCCCGGGGTGACGCGGACAGCGTTTCGCGGCGACAACGCGCTGATGGTGATGAACTGGCTGGAGCCGGGCATGGAGGTGCGTCCGCACTCCCATCCGTTCGAGCAGCTCGCCTACATCATCGCCGGGCGCGTGCGCTTCACGGTTGGCGACGAGGTCGTTGAGGTCGGCGCCGGCGAGGTGCTTCGAATCCCGCCCGACGTCGTGCATTGCGGCGAACCGGTGGGGGACGAGACGGCGATCAACCTCGATGTCTTCGCCCCGGTCCGCGATGACTACCGCCACCTGACCGCCTACCAGGAAGCGGACTTTGCAGACGATGGCTAGACCGGCCGGACAGCCATGGCGCGGCCTTGCAGCAATCGGCCGCACGCCTGTTGTTGCCCCAGCGCGAGGAGCAGCAAGGAGATGAAACCGCTCGACGCGTCGATGAACCAGTCGACACAGGTCGCGTTCCGCGTTCTGGAAGAAATGGTGGCGATCGGCAAGCCGGTCGAGCTGTCGGTGCTGGCACGGCGGCTGGACATGCCCAAGCCGCGCGTGTTCCGGTTCCTGCGGACGCTGGCGCTGATCGGCTACGTGCTGCAGGATCGAAACAACGAGCGCTACCGGCTGTCGCTGAAGCTGTTCCACCTCGGGCAGGCGATCGCCGACAAGACCGACCTGCTGACCGAGGCGCGCCCGATGCTGATCCAGCTGTCGAAGACCACCGGCCTGACGGCGGCGATGGCCTCTCCCGAGGCCGACGGCATGCGCGTGCTGGATCTCGTGCGCGCACACTCGCCGGTCGAGATCGTCACGACCCCCGGCACGTTGCTGGGATTTCACTCTTCCGCCGCCGGCAAGGTTGCGCTCGCTTTCGGCGAGGCGGATTGCTGGGCAAAGGTAGAGACCGTGCTCGGCGGGCCCGAAAATACGGTGAGGCTCGCAGCACTCAGGGCGCGCGTCGAACGTGTGCGCCAGGACGGCTGGTCGGACGGGGCCGCGGAAACCCTCGCCGGCATCAATGCCGTCTCGGCGCCCGTCTATTCCGCCGGGCGGCGCTTTACCGCCGCCATCACCATCGCCGGAACCATGGCGGTGCTGCCATCCCCTCCCACGCAGGCACAGATAGACGCCGTGGTTTCAGCCGCGCGCACCCTTTCGGCGAACCTCGGATCCCCGGAGACCCCTGAATGACCCGCTACGCACTGGCCATCGACATCGGCGGCACGTTCACCGATGCGGTGCTGCTCGCCGACGACGGGCGCAGCTTCGTCGACAAGACGCTGTCGACGCATGCCAACCTTCTCGAAGGCCTGTTTCGCGGCGTTGACCTGGTGCTGGGGCGCGCCGGCATCGCCCCTGCCGACGTGGACGACGTGGTGGTGCACGCGACGACCGTGGTCACCAACGCGCTGATCGAGCGCAAGGGACCGCCGACCGGCCTGATCCTGACGAAGGGCTTCGCCGACATCCTCTACATCCGCGACGAGCACCGCTACGACATGTACGATCCGCAGATCGAGTTCGCCGAGCCGCTGATTCCGGCGGAACGCACGTTCACGCTCGACGAGCGCGTGCTCGCCGGCGGCACGGTGGAGAAGGCCGCAGCGGACGCGGAGATCGCCGACATCGCGCGCCGCTGCGCGGATGCCGGCATCGTGTCGGTCGCCGTGTGCCTGCTGAACGCCTACCGCAACGGCGCCAACGAGGCGCGCGTGCGCGAGGTGTTCGCCGAGGTCGCCCCGTCCATCCACGTGTCGCTGTCGAGCGAGATCGCGCCGCAGATGCGCGAGTACCTGCGCACCTCGACGGTCGCCATCAACGCCTTCACGGTGCCGATCACCCGGCCCTACCTGACGGCCTTCGCGGACGAACTGAAGCGGCGCGGCTTCTCGCAGCAACCGCTCATCATGCTGTCCAACGGCGGCGTGCTGGGGGCCGAACGCGCCGGGCTGCACCCGGTGCGGATGATCGAATCGGGCCCCGCGGCCGGCGCGCTTGTCGCCTGCTACTTCTCGCGGCTCTACGGCATCCCCGACCTGATTTCCTTCGACATGGGCGGCACGACGGCCAAGGCGTGCATGATCCAGAACCACGAGCCGCTGGTCACCAGCACCTTCGAGGTCGACCGGCGCTACCGCTTCAAGCCGGGCAGCGGCATGCCGATCACGGTGCCGTCCATCGACATGATCGAGATCGGGGCTGGCGGCGGTTCGATCGCCCGGGTCGACGATCTCGGCTTGCTGAAGACCGGACCCGATAGCGCCGGCTCGGAACCGGGACCGGTGTGCTACGGACGTGGCGGCACGGGCCCCTGCGTCACCGACGCCGACGTCGTGCTCGGCATCATCGATCCCGACCGCTTCCTTGGCGGCGACATGATGCTCGACGCCGATGCGGCAGGCGCCGCGCTGGAAGGGCTCGGCAAGAGCCTGGGGCTCAGCCGCGAGCAGGCCGCTTGGGGCGTGTTCGAGGTGGTGTGCGAGCAGATGGCATCGGCGGCGCGCACGCATGCCACCGACCGCGCCATCGACTACCGCGGCCTGCCGCTGCTGGCGTTCGGAGGCGCAGGGCCGGTGCACGCCTGCATGGTGGCGGAACTGGTGGACAGTTCGCAGGTCATCTACCCGCCGCTCGCCAGCGTGCTGTCGGCGTTCGGGACGCTGGTCACGCCGGCGCAGATCGACCTGGTGCGCTCCAACGTGGTGCTGCTCGACGCGATCGACTGGGCATCGGTCACCGCGACCATCGACGACATGGTCGCGGAGGGCACGCAGGCGCTGCGCGAGGCCGGGATCGCCAACGCCGACATCCGCTTTCGCCACGGGGTCGATCTGCGCTACCTCGGCCAGCAGTCGGAGGTGCGCATCGACTTACCCTTCGACCCGCGCCAGAACCGCGAGCCGGATGCGATCCGCGAACTGTTCGAGACCGAATACGCGGCGCAATACGGGCTGAAGCTCGACGGCATGGCGATCGAGATCGTCAACTGGCGCACCACGGCGAGCGGACCGACGCCGCAGCGTGGCGCCGCCGCAGACGGCGATACCGCGCAGGCAGCGCCGGGCGAGCGGACCGTCCATCTGCGCGGTGCCGCGACGCGGGTGCCGGTTTACCAGCGCACCTCGCTTTGCCCCGAACAGCAGATCGCCGGGCCGGTGATCGTCGAGGAACGCGAGACCACCATCTTCGTCCTGCCCGGTTGGACCCTGAGGGTACATCACGACGGCAGCCTTTTCGCCAACCGGGACACGGAGGCCGCGTGATGGACGGGGTACAGCTGCAGATCCTGTGGAGCAACCTGATCGGCATCGTCTCGGAACAGGCGCGCGCGTTGCAGCGCATCGCCTTCAGCCCGATCGTGCGCGAGGCGGGCGATCTCGCCAACGGCCTGTTCGACGCGCGCGCGCGCATGGTGGCGCAGGCGGTGACGGGCACGCCGGGCCACATCAATTCGCTGGCCGCTGCCGCCCGCAACCTGCTCAACGACATCGACACGAGCACGCTGAAGCCGGGCGATGTGCTGATCACCAACGACCCTTGGATGTCGGCGGGGCACTTCTTCGACATCACGGTGCTGTCGCCGATCTTTCGCGAGGATCGCATCATCGGCTACGCCGGCTCAACCATCCACCATACCGACATTGGCGGCTATGGCATTGGCGCCGGGGCGCGCGACATCCACGAGGAAGGCCTGTGGATCCCGGTGCTGAAGCTCTACGAGGCGGGCA
>JAGRLL010000155.1 GCA_020441855.1 Nitratireductor sp. | reverse complement strand
AGACAAGCAATGCCGAGCCCGGCTCGTCCAGCGGTTCGCCATTAAATCGCGTTGAGGAACGCTCGTCGAGTTCGTTCTGCATGAGCAAGGCCTCACAAAATGCGATCGTGTTTTCGCACCTGGCCTGATCATCTGGATGCACCGGGCCGATGATCTTCGGACCGTCAATGTGGTCAATGATGATGTCGTCGGGATGCGGCAAAATGAGCGGCGCCGGTTCGTTGCGCGCGGCAGCAACTGCCCGTTCGCGGTACGCCTCATGCCTGCTATGCAATTCCGGTTTACTTGAGCCTGCTACCCTTGGGATCGAGGAACGGAGCGAACTGAACGGTTGCCGGGAAACGCTCGCAGGCGATCTCGACCTCGAAGCCCCCGCTCTCGACGAAATCCCTTGTCACCCCTTCGGGATGGCTGATGTAGCCCATTCCGAGCGAAGCATTGAGCCGATGGCCGTAGGCGCCAGAAGTGATCGATCCGACAATCTGGCCGTCTTTCAGAATGGGTTCCTCATGAAAGAGGAAGGGTCCGGGGCCGTTGGTCTCGAGCCGGACCTGAACCAGCCGGCGCTCAGGCACGCCCTGCGCTCGGTTTTGCAGAAGCGCTCCGCGGCCGATGAAACCACCCGTCTTTTCATAGGCGACGGCAAAGTCGAGTCCCGCCTCGCGCGGCATGTCGTCCTGCCCGATATCATGGCCCCAGTGGCGATATCCCTTTTCCATGCGAAGTGAATTGAGCGCGAAATACCCGGCTTGCCCCAGTTCAAAAGCTGTACCTGCATCGACGAGACGGTCGTAGACGTGCTGAGCAAACTCAGCCGGCACGTAGAGTTCCCAGCCGAGCTCACCGACGTAGGTGAGACGGCTCGCACGAACCTGTGCGTAGCCCAACTCGATCTCCCTGCTGGTGCCGAAGGGAAACGCCTCGTTGGAGAGGTCGGCACCCGACAGCATCTCGAGCAGTGACCTCGATTTCGGCCCCATCACGCCCAGCATCGGCATGCCCGATGTCAGATCGGAGACAAACACATGCGCATCGCCCTGTATCTGCCGTCGGAACCACGCCAGGTCGCGTGTCTGACTGGTGGCGATGGAGACGACCAGGAACGAATCCTCGGCCAGCCGCGTCACCGTCACGTCGGCTTCAATCCCACCCCTCTCGTTCAGGCATTGCGTGTAGACGACCTTACCGGCGGGCACGTCGATCTGGTTGGCGCACAGCCTGTTCAATTCCCGACAAGCGTCGCGGCCATCGAACCGGAATTTGGTGAAGCACGACTGGTCGAACAGCGAAACGTTTTCCGCGACGTTGCGGCATTCCTCGGCGACGTTGTCGAACCATCCCGGCTTTCCGTAGGAATAGTCGATCCTGCGATCTTGACCCGACCGCCAGAAGAAGCCGGGCCGCTCCCAACCGGCAGCCTCCGTCATCCAGGCACCCGCAGCCTTGAGCCGGTCATGAAACGGGCTGCGCCTTGCCTCGCGCGCGGTCTCCACCTGCAGACTGGGCCAGTGCATGCTGAAGAGTAGCCCCAGTGTCTCCCTGGTGCGGTCGTAAAGATAGGTCTTGTTGGACTGGAAGGGTTGCATCCGCCGCACGTCGACGTCTGAAAGATCAACCGGCGCGTATCCGTCGCGTATCCATTCTGCGAGCGCTTTCCCCACACCGCCGGAAGAGAGTATTCCTACGGAGTTGAAGCCACAGGCGGTGAACAGATCCTTCACCTCCGGCGTTTCGCCCAGGAGGTAGCGGTCGTCCGGCGTAAAGCTTTCCGGTCCATTGAAGAAAAGCTGGATGCCGGTATGGGCAAGCGCAGGGTAGCGTTCGAAGGCCAGTTGCAGATAAGGCGCGATGTGATCGAGGTCCTCGGGCAAGGTATCAAAGCAAAAGTCTCCTGGTATCCCTTCATGTCCCCAGGGTTTGGCCTCCGGCTCGAACATCCCGAAGAGCAGCTTGCCTGCGTCTTCCTTGAAGTAGGAACACTCATCGCCAACGAAAACGATGGGCATGTCACGCGTGAGAAGGGACATGGGCTCAGTGACCATGTAGTAGTGCTCCGCGGCATGCAGGGGCAGCGACACTCCAAAGCTGGCAGCAAAGTCCCGCGACCACATACCGCCGGCGATGACCACCTTGTCGGCGCGAACTTCCCGATCCTCCAGTCGAACGCCGACAGCCTTGCCGTTTTCGATGAGCACCGACTGCACCGGGCAATTCTCGAAGATCTTTGCTCCGCGCATGCGCGCGCCCTTGGCGAGCGCAATGGTCACGTCGGCCGGATTGACCTGGCCATCCTTCGGCATCCAGATACCACCGGCCAGATCGTCGGTTCGTATCAGCGGATAGCGTTCAGCGACTTCGCCGGCAGAAAGCACATGTGCCTCAAGCCCGAAATTGCGGGCCATAGACACGCCACGCTTCAGCTCCTCCAGCCGCGCTTCGTGGATCGCCAGCCGGAGCGCGCCATTCTGCTTGTAGCCCGTTTCCTGGCCGGTTTCGGCGCCAAGGCTGCTGAAGAGCTCGCCGGTATATTTGGCAAGCTCTGTCATGTTGCGCGTCGCACGCAATTGCGTCACCAATCCGGCCGCATGCCAGGTGGTGCCGCATGTGAGCTGCTTGCGCTCGAACAGGGCCACGTTCGTGATCCCGATCTTTGTCAGGTGATAGGCTATCGAACACCCGGCGACACCGCCACCGATAATCGCGACATCACACCTCGCGGGCACGTCGTTCATGTCTTCCTCCCGTCCAACCCTGACCTGACTCGGTTTTGATCTGCTTACTTGCCGGAGATGCTTGCCGCGATCAGCGACACCATCTCGAACATCATCACCATCGCGAGCTGGGAGGTGATCTGGTTCGGGTTGTCCTTTGTCGGCATCAGACACACAACATCGCCGCCAATGATGTTGAGCCCTTTCAAACCCTGCAGAATGCGCGTCGCCTGACGGATCGAAAATCCACCAAAGCCCGGCTCGATGTTGGAAACGCCCGGCGCCACCGAGGGATCGAGCGAATCAAGATCGAAGGTGATGTAGGCAGGCAGATCGCCGACCCGCTCCCGGATGATCTCGATGGTGCGTTCCACGCCGATGTCGTCGACCTCGTCCATCGTCAGGACGCGGTAGCCGAGTTCCAGACTCTTGGCGCCGACCTTGTCGGTATGGATCGCAGCGGAAGGGTGGCCGCGAATGCCAAGCTGGGTGCTGGCGGTGGCATCGACCACGCCGTCGCGCACGGTGTAGGCGGCCCAATGTCCCGCCGACTTTCGCGCGCCGTTCCAGTGTTCCAGGTTCTCGTACGTGTCGGTATGCGCATCGAAGTGGATCAGCGCACATTTGCGGCCGCCCGAGAGCTTGCGCCCTTCCCCGGCGATGGCCTCGAGGATTGGGCCCGTGATCGAGTGGTCGCCGCCGATCGAAACCGGCCGGGTGCCCGCCGCGTCGATATGACGATAGAAGGCCTCGATGTCGCGGACACATGCTTCGTTGTTCATGCCCTCGGGAAGGGGTACGTCGCCAAGATCGTGACATCGGGCGACCTCCCAGGGCGAGAAGCCATGGACGCCGTGTGCCCTGCGGTAATAACCCGAAACGTGACGCACCGCTCGCGGGCCAAGATGCTGGTCGCGCTCCGTCGAGCCGTTGCCCGAACTGTGGGGCACGCCGACCAGAGCGATATCGCATTTGGCCGGATCGAAATCGTGCTCGCAGCGAAAGAAGGTCGGCACGCCCCACCAATACCATGCGGACGATTCCGAACGCGCCTTCTCGAACGGGTCAGACATCAAATCTCTCCTTTTGCGAAATCAAAGATGAAGCAATTTCTGCAGGAACGCGGCAGCGCGCTCTGTCTGCGGATTTGCGAAGAATTCGTCGGGTTGCGAGGTTTCCATGATCGAGCCGCGATCCATGAAGACCACGCGGTCTGCCACCCTTCTGGCGAAACCCATCTCGTGGGTAACGCAGATCATCGTCATCCCGCTTTCGGCCAGATCCGTCATCACGTCGAGCACCTCGCCGATCATCTCCGGGTCGAGCGCCGAGGTCGGCTCGTCGAACAGCATGGCCCTTGGCTCCATGCACAACGCGCGGGCAATCGCGACGCGCTGTTGCTGGCCTCCTGACAGTTCGCCCGGATATTTGTCGGCCTGATCGAGAATATGAACCCGGTCGAGATAGCCGCGCGCACGTTCCCGCGCCTGCGCATCCGAAATGCCCTGGGTACGTTTGGGTGCCAGGATGCAGTTTTCCAGCACACTGAGATGCGGGAACAGATTGAAGTTCTGGAACACCATACCGACATGGCGTCGGATCCGGGTGAGCGACACGCCGGAGGCATAAAGCTCCTCGCCATCAAAGGTGATCGTTCCGGCATCGTGTCGCTCAAGGCCGTTGATGCAGCGGATCAGGGTCGACTTGCCGGAGCCCGAGGGGCCGCAAACAACGATCTTCTCGCCCTGGAATACCGACAGATTCACATTCTCGAGGGCGGTGAACTCGCCATAATTCTTCCGAACGCTGTCAACGCGGATCAAGGCAGCCCCGCTCATCGTGCGCCCCCCGTTGCGCCAGGCATGCCGCTCCTGGCCCAGGAGAACCGGCGCTCGACACGCTTCTGGATCGCCATCAGCGTGAATACCATGACGAGATAGTAGATCAGCGCGGCCAGGTAATACTCACTGAACTGGAAGGTGCGCGCGACCTCGATCTGGGTCACGGTCATGAGTTCCTGCAGGGAGATCACGGAAGCAAGCGAAGTGATCTTCAACAGGGTGATGAACTCGTTGACGGTCGGTGCGATGGCGATGCGGGCGGCCTGCGGGAAGACGATGAAGCGGAACACGTCGGTATAGGTCAGGCCGAGGGCGATACCGGCGGCGCCCTGCCCGTGATCGACCGAGCGCAGCGCCGAGCGATTGATCTCGACCTGGTAGGCGGCCTCGTTTAGCGAGAGTGCCAGCCATGCCGCGAGGAACGGATTAAACCATGGTTCGCGGAAGATCGGGATAAACTGCGGCAGCGCGTTCCAGACGAAGAGCAGCAGCAGAAGCTGGGGTACCGCGCGAAAGACCAGCACATAGCCGCTGGCGAGGGTGCGCGCGATACGGTTCGATCCGTTCAGCACCAGAGCCATGGGCAACGACACGACGATTGCCGTCGCATGGCCAATTACGGTCAGGGAGAGGGTGATGAGCGCGCCCTTTAGATAGGCGGCCGAAAACAGGGCCGACCAAAAGACCTGGGTATCGAACTCCATCACGCCCTCGCCTTCCCGTATCCGATCGGTTACTTGCCGATACCGTCAAGCTGCGAGGGAAGCAGCTTCCAGTTCTCGACGATTCCCGCCAGCGTGCCGTCGGCGACCAGGGCGCTTATCGCCTTGGCGAGCATGGCCTTGTCGTCGCCATTGCGCCGGATGTAGGCGGCGTAGGGCTGCGGTGCTTCCAGCGGCACGGTCCAGACCGTTTCGAACTGCCCCGGGTTCTCGAATTCGCGATAGGCGACTTCCGTGTCTTGGGTCATCACGCCGTCGACGCGGCCGACCTGCAATTGCTGGATCGCATCCGTCTGCTTTGGATAGACCTGAACCTTGATGGGGGAGAGACCCTTGGCTTCCAGCGCGGCGCTCATCTGGTTGAGCTCCTCGACATATTTGGTACCGGACTGCGCGGCGATGCTCTTGCCGGCGAGATCGTCGGCGCTGGCAAAGGGTTCCGCACCCTTCTTCGCGACGATCACGATGTAAGTGTTCAGATAACCGGCACCGTCGAAGGTTTCCTGACGCTCGGCGGTCAGCAGTGTACCGCTAATCACGGCGTCGCAACGCTCGGCGGCGAGGCTCGGCAACAAGCCGCTGAATTCCATGGTCATGATCTTGGGCTCGGCACCCCAGTGCGCTGCAAGCGCGGAGACCACGTCGACATCCACGCCGACCGGCTTCTGATCTTCCGACATGAATTCCATCGGCGGGAAAGTCGGGTCCTGACAGACGGAGAACACTCCGTCCTCAACAAAGCTCGGGACATCCGAGGCAGCAAGCGCCGGTGAGGCGACGGTTGCCGCGACGGCAGTGACAGCGGCGGCGAACATTCTAATCGATTTTGACATGTCGGGCTCCATAAAGGCCGGCAGGCGTGGGTTAAAAGTTCTGTATTTGCGAACTTAGTAAACTATTACACCGAAATCCGTGTCAAGAAATTTTCGCTATATGCTGACTTTTTCCTCTTATTGCGTACATATTGCTCAGGGAATGCGCATGATGCGCACAGACTGCAGCAGGTGCGGGGAATGCCGGCTTCCGGCATTGCCCAACGGCGGTAATCCGATTTTTGACTATGGAGCCGGCCAGCTTTATCGAATCCAACACACATCGACTCGTGAGGACTGAACACGCATGGCGCCCAATCCAATGGACAAATCCTCGATCAATATCGGGGCAAAGCTGCGCAAGCGCCGTCAGGAACTGGGCATGACGCTCAGCGACGTTGCCGACAGCATCGGTGTAACAAAGGGTTTCCTGAGCGATGTCGAGCGCGACAAGACATCGCCTTCCGTTGCATCGCTTCTGCGCATCTGCGACGCATTGAACATGCCGATCGGCGCGCTCTTCCCCAACAACGATTCACAGGTCATCCGCCAGTCCGAACGGCTGCCGATCAAGTTTGGCGGCATCGATATCGAGGATTATCTGATCAACGCGCACCAGCAGTCCCGCTTCCAGGCGATCCTGTCGCAGATGCGGCCTGGCGGGGGTGGCGGCGAAGAGCTCTACAGCGTCAATGCCCAGGAAGAGTTCGTCTTCGTCCTCCAAGGCAGTGTGCGGATCACGCTTGAAGGGGAAACCATCGTTCTCGAACAGGGGGACACGATGAGCTTCAATCCGCGGCTGCCCCACACGTTCAAGAACAATTCGGATACCAAGCCGGCGGAAGCCCTGTTCATCGTCTCGCCTCCGCCACGCAACTGACGCCGTGCAAACGGCTCAGGTATAATTTGGAGGTGAAATTGTGTGGGTGGCTGCCGCCGCTTGCTGACTTGGACCGTCAGTTCATGCCGCAAATACTGCCGAGTTTCATCCAGTGGTAAAACCGCACCACATTCCGACACTCACATCCCGCTTGAAAGCAAGCAAGAACAGCCACACAACAATCCTATCCCGGCTCAGGGCGACACGATCCCGCGTGGCGGCAATGGAAATTCCCTGATGAGGTCAATGGCTTCCTTAAAGCGATCGAAAATTCGGCCTTAGGTAGCAAACGCACCAAGAGGCATCTGCCCCAAAGCTCTTCGTCATGCGATTCCGGTGCATGGCCGACCCTCACCTTGTCGATGCAGCCGAGGACGCTTTCAGCATCGGGCTCGGCCCCTGCGACACGATCGAGTGCCCTGCCCGCAACAGCAATGATTTTGGCCGTGGGGCCGACCAACAGATCGGACGCCAGGTGCTCGCGAAGATGCCTGCGAACAGAATCTGCGTTCTGCTGTTCAAGTGCCTCAGCGGGGAGCCGCTGTTTGATGCCTCCGTGCCGTTGGCATTTGGACGATTAGCCAAGCAGCGCGACGCGAACTGTTCGGTCGCATAACGATGCTTATTGGCAACTCAACCCTGGAGCGCCTTCCAAGTCGGCGTACCTGGCCGAAAGATTTGGCAAAGAGAGGTGGTCAGAAACTGGCTTGCAAAAAGCGCGCTTGCGCCAGATGCATCCAGAACCGGCGCCAATTCCACGAAATCCATGCCTATGCAACGCCTGGTCATGGCCACTTGCGAGACGATTTCAATTCCATCGTCATAGGTCAGGCCGCCGTAACTGGGAGTACCTGTTCCTGGTACAAGCGATGCATCAAATCCGTCGATGTCGACCGTGAAATAAACAACCGCCTCCTCCGGAATTTGCGCAAGCGCCGCTTGCACTCCGATCCGACGGAACTCTTTCATGGTCACGATGCGGGACTTGGTGGCCCGTGCGTCGCGAAAATCATCCGGCCCTGAAGAACCGACGCCGCGGATGCCTATATGGGTGATACCGGAAACAAAAGGGAGTTCGGCCGCACGGCGCAGCGGATTGCCCTGGCCGTAGCGAACACCCATGCGCTCGTCGACGTAATCGAGGTGAGCGTCCAGATGGACGATGTGGATGGAGTTGTGCCCACTCGCGCGAAAGCCCTCGATGCAGGGAGCGTGCACCGAGTGATCTCCGCCCAGCACCAGCAGGAACGCGCCTGAAGCGGCAACGCTCTCGACCGCCTCCCGAATGTTGTCGATGCATTGCATCGCATCGAAATGGATCATCGGCACGTCGCCGAGATCAACGATGCGAATTTCGGCCGGATCGAGAAACACCTTGTCCTCGTCGGGATCGTAATGGCCGTTGAGCGCCGAATGCATCTGCGAGGCTTCTCGGATCGCCGAAGGCCCGAACCGGGCGCCAGGCCGCACAGCGGTACCATAGTCGAATGGAGCACCCAGCACCGCGATATCCGCGTCGATCGTTGTCCAATCCGCCTGGTAGGGGCGCTTCATGAAGGTTCGGATGCCGACATAGGGAAGCTGGGGTTTGGGGCTCATCGTTCTCTCATTCATCCTTGGGCAGAGGCTGGCGGTTCAGCCACCAGACGGTAACGACGGACAACATCAGCAATGCAATCGCGATGGGATAGTGCAAAAGGTTCCAGGGATCGCCCTTCAACACGACGAGCGACTGGGCCAGCGAGGTCTCGAAACGGGGCCCGAGAAAGAAGGCGATGATGAAGACGATGACGGGGTAATGAAAGACCCGCATCAGATAGCCGACCACCGCGAATATCAACATGACCACCACGCCGAACAGGCCGCCGCTCGTCAGCGCCACACCGACAATGCACAGCAATATGGCCGAAGAGAAAATGACGGGCTCGGGTGCGCGCACGACAAAGGACCACATTCTCAGCCCGAGCAGGCCAATGCCGAGATTGCAGGCGTTGGCGAGGATCATTGCACCAAAGAGCCCGTAAATCAGTCTGCCCTGCTGTTCGAACATGAGCGGCCCCGGCTGCACGCCATGGATCATGAAGGCGCTGATGATCAACGCCGCATCGACGCTTCCAGGAATGCCGAGCGTCAGCAGCGGAATGAGATTTGCACCCGCGACGGCGGAGTTGGCGGACTCGGCGGCAGCAATGCCGTGAATGTTGCCCTTCCCGAAGCTGGACGGGTCCTTCGACGCCTGACGCGCGGAGGCATAGGACATGAAGGCGGCGGCAGTCGAACCAATTCCGGGTAGCGCCCCCAGCGCGGTTCCAATCAGCATTCCACGAAGGATCGTAAAGCGACAACTCCAGTACTCAAGGAAGCTGACCCTGGAATCGGCGGGGTTGGAAGAGACACGGGTCACAACGGCAGGCTTCACATCTCTGCCGGCCTCGGAAAGCCGCCGGAAGATTTCGGAAAGCACAAGCACGCCAATCGCGACCGAAGCCAAAGGCAGGCCGTCATAGAATTCGAAGTGACCGAACAGAAGACGCGGCGTGCCATGTTCGGGGTCCAGACCTACGGTCGCGCAAAGGAAACCAAGTCCTACCGCGACGATGCCCTTGGCGAGGCTATCGGCCATGAGGCCTGAAATCACCGCAAACGAGAAGATCATCAAGGCCAGGATCTCGACCGGTCCCATCAGCAGCGCGACGGATGCCAGCGGCGCCGATACGGTGATCAGGACGATGTCGCTGAAAGTGTCCCCTGTGATCGAGGAATAAAGGGCCATCTTCGTCGCCTTGAGCGGCTTGCCTTGCTGTGCAAGCGGATAGCCATCGAGAGCGGTCGCGGCTGCATCGGGTGTTCCCGGCGTGTTGAACATCACTGCGGGGATTGCCCCACCGACAAGGCCACCTTTCATCACCCCCACCAGGAACGCGATCGCCGGCAAGGGATCGACGGCAATGGTGAATGGAATCGCGATCGCGATCGCCATCACCGGCCCCACCCCGGGCAATGCACCGACAAACTGGCCCAAAACAACGCCGCCAATCACGAAGGCCAGGTTTACGAACGTAAACGCATCACCCAGTGCTGCCAGCAATTGAGCAAGATCAGACATGATGATCCAATGGATTCATGGCAGGGGTCGCTCAAGAATGACGGAGAAAGAGAGCCAGATAGTAAACGGTACCGCAAGCGTGGCCACTGCGAGCCAGACCGGACGACGCTCATGGCAAGACAACAGAAGCGCAAGCGCGAGAAATGGTGCGGCCCACACGAATCCGGCGAGGTCGATGGCGTACAGACCGATGGCCAGCACTGCCATGAACCAGCCCCCTCGCAGAACATGGCGCAACGGTACAAGTCCGTTCGCCACAGGTCGCAATGCGGCCCACGCGCCACCAAGTGCGATGACGATGGCCATCGCCTTGGGGACCGTTGCCGGGCGTACCCATCCGGAAGTTACCAGTTCGGTCTGCTCCGGAATGATCCACAGATACAGCGCCGCACCAAGGATCAAGAAAAACGTGCCGGAGATACGATCGAGATGTTTGGTCATGATCCCGCCCCGGCGCGTTTGAGATTACGATCAGTTGGCAAAAAGCCTGCCTACCGCCTCAACCCCGTCAACCATCATTTGCCTGGTATCCGCAGGGCCCAGGGTAACGGGTTCGGCCGAAAGTCCCTCCTTGATGACCTTTTCAGCCTTTTCGGAAGCGACCGCATTGGCCAAAGCCGTGGCAAGCGCTTCCTTGACATCATCCGCAAGGCCGGCAGGCGCCATGAAATAGAAGAATGGGTCGGTATAGAGATCGAGGCCCTGCTCGATCAGCGTCGGAACGTTCGGGGCATAAGCCTGACGCGTACGATTGACGCTGGCAATGATCTTCATGTCGCCTTTCTCGAGGAACGGCAAATGCACACCCGCGCCATAGGCGATATCAACCTGCCCACCGAGCAGAAGCTGCATCTGTTCAGCGCCGCTCTTGGTCGTCAGGGGATTGAGTTTTGCACCGAATGTAGCGTTGATCTTCTGCGTGATGAGTTCCTGTGGCTTGGCGTCGAATGACGCGGCGATGCCACCCTTTTCCTTTGAGTAGGCGACAAGGCTCGCCAGATCATCGAAGGGAGCATCGGCCCTGGCGACGATTGCCATCTGCGCACGGGCGGCCGTACCGAGATAGTCGAAACTGTCCAGCTTGAATGGCAACTGGTCGCCTCTCAGGACGAGATTGATCATGACCGGCACGGTAACGCCGAGACCGATCACCGAGCCGTCAGCCGGTGCGTGCGCCAGTCCCGAAGCCATTGCGACGCCGCCACCACCGGGTTTGTTTTCGGCAACGACCTGCCAGCCGGTTTGTTCTTCCATGACGCTGGCGATAATGCGACCCAGCGTATCTGTTTCGCCACCGGCGCCGAAGCCTATTTGCAGGGTTATCGGGCCTTTCGGCGCCCATTGCGCGCTGGCCGGCGCTGTTAAAGCAAGGCTGGCAACCACTGCCAGCAACAGTTTTCTCAGCATTTTCACATTCTCCCTCTTTGTTTGGCCGCACGGAATCCGGCTGCCTCAATTATTTCCCCACATCGTCGGCATTCAATTGCCGCAGCCCCTTCGCGAGTTTGGTCGCAAGTGCCTTGAACGCCTCCATTTCCTCAGTGGACAAGATGCCGTCGATGCGGCGCCGACGCGCCTGCATCGCGGGATTGACCGAGGCAAACAACTTGTCCCCGGCGGGCGTCAGCCTGAAGTTCCAACGACGCAGATCGACCGTGTCGCGCTCGGTATGCACGAGACCCTTGTCCTGCAGGGCTCGCAGAGCGCGACTGGCCTGCGCCTGCTCCATGAAGATTTCTTCGGAGACTTCCTTCTGGGATAGTTCGTCGTCGCGATCGAGAACGAACAGAACGCGCCACTCGGCGACTTTCAAACCACCATTGGCGTCCAGCGTGCGGACAATTTCCGCATCCATAAGGCGCTTGAGCCGAATAGTGACGATGTGCGCCTGACTAGAGCTATCCGGAATGCTGTCCAGAAACAGCGGATCCGCGTCGTGCACCTTGTCCAGCATGTAGGCCATCCAAACTTGCGATGAAAAAAGCTAGCATGCGAGAAATTTATATGTCAAATCATATAATGTTCTATCATATAAAATACCGGCAAGCCGATCCCGATCGGAGGAAAAATGCACGACAGGGATACAAACTTCTTCTACCCCGGCGAGAAACTGCTGCCCGACGAGATGCGGATCACCGCGCTCGGCACGGGAATGCCTTTCGTGCGCCGTCGCCAGGCTTCGGCCGGATGGCTGGTCGAATTGGGCAATGGTGACAAGTTCATCTTCGATCTGGGCACCGGCAGCTCGGCGAATCTGAACGCTCTCGGCGTACCGCACTCGCTGCTCGACAAGGTTTTCCTGACCCATCTGCACATCGATCACTTCGGCGATATGGGCGCACTCTATGGCATGGGCATGGTGCGGGGACGGTTTACGCCGCTGAGAGTCTGGGGGCCTTCGGCTGCTGAGGAGCGGCTTGGCACCGCCGCCTTCGGAAAAGCATTTACGGACATGATGGCCTGGGACATCGAGAGTCGCCGCGGCGTGGTCAGCGCCGGCACGGGCTGGAAAACCGAGTTCAACGAGTTCGACTATTCGATCAGCGGACACACAATATTTGACGAAAATGACGTTACTATCCGTGCATTTCCAGCCATCCACTGCATAGATGGTCCGGTCAGCTACAGGCTCGACTGGAATGGATTGTCGATGGTCTATCTGGGCGACGGCAAGCCGAGCCAGTTCATGGTCGACAACGCGCAGAATGTGGACGTGCTCATCCATGAAGCCTTCGTGCCTGCGGCCGATTATGCGCGTCAGACGCATTTGCCGTTGCAGATTGCCCAGAATATCGCCCATGGCGTCCACTGCCCGCCGCGCTCCGCTGGCAAGATCTTCGACCTTTGTCAGCCGCGTCTTGGCGTCATCTACCACACCATGATTTCCGAGAGCCTGCGGATACCCATTCTCGACGACCTACGGGTGACTTGGAAAGGCCCGGCGGCACTTGCCGAAGACCTGATGGTGCTGAACGTGACGAAAGAGCACATCATACAACGCCAGGCGTGCGTACCGGAGCTGGCATGGCCCGCTCCTGCCCATACCCATGGACAGAAGCGCCCTGCAATGGAGCGCAATAAGGTTCCGCAGATGTCACAATGGCTCAAGGATGCCGAAATCGCCGTGGAAGGCGTGGAGACCAACATATCAGATGTGGATGGTTGACCACGAGTTCACAATTTGAAATTGCCTCGGGCTCACCTAAGTCCGATCAAGACCCGTCTCCAAACCGGCTCGCACGCAAAAGGACGTTGTTCAGTCTTGCGTTGCTTCGGCTAAAGCCCCTGCACCGCAATTCGGCTTGGACCGCCTTAAGGAAGCCCCAGAGGAGTTCATCGTGCGCTTCTTCGGCAAAGCCGGGCCGGGCGAGATGGGCGTGCCGCCTGCGGGAAACGCCGAGTTACGGATGGGCGCATTGTAGCGTCCATCTCAGATCGAGGTGGAATCGGTCGAATTCAGAATCTCATGCTGAAGGCGGCCGAGATTGCGTGATCCTGCGACGCATCGCCGATCTGACCGCGATAGCCCAGATCGAGGCTCGCCGAAGGGCTGAATTTCATTTCGGCCCCGATGTCGATCAATGCGACGTCGCGCTCGACGGAGAGACCGGATACGCTGAAGCCACCGCCGCCCGAGAACGACACCTGCGCATTTGGCGTCACGTCACCAAGGGCGTGTCGCCAGGCGAGACTGCCCTTCAATCGCGTCTCCATGCCATTGGCAAGGATGGCATCGCCCTCACCTCTTATGCCGAGAGTCAGGAAGCCGTTCTGCCGGTCGTTGCTGTCTGCATGCAAGGAGCCCGCGCCACCACTTTCGGAGAAGCCTGCCGTATGGATATGCACCAGCGACAGGCCCGCGAACGGCTCGGCGACACCCGTGGCAGTGTTGAATCGGTATCCTGCCTCGCCGAAGACCTGGGTGCTCGCCGCGTCATAATCCGCCGTCAGGACGTTGCTGAAACCCGGATAGGCAGCAGTGCGGCTGGTTTCGATCTCGTGCCAGGATAACGAGCCGCCGAAGCGCAGCGCGAGAGCGCCGTGATCAACTGCACCATAGACGCCGGCATGGTAGTTCCCGATCGTGCCCGAGGAGGAGCGGTCGTCGATGTCGAACCGCGATTGGCTGTAGCCGCCCATCAGGCCGAATAGCCAGCCGCCGGACGTCATTCCCTCGACTCCCATCAGGGAGCCTGCCTGAAGGCGCTGCAGGCCTGAGGCGTTGGCATCGCCATCCCATTGTCCCGAGGCGCCAAAACCCTGCATCCAGAATACAGCCCGGTTGGCTTCTCCCGCGATGCCCGGAGAAATCGGATCTTCCAGGCTGGCCCCGTGGGTTGAGACGGCCTGCGATTGCTCGAAGGCATGATCCATCCGTCGCCCCATCGCGTCCTGCAGCATGGCCGACGAAGAGACGAGTATCGTCTGCAGGGAGGTGTGCACTTCACCGGACAGATTGTCGAGGCCGGTGCGGATGTCCTGTTCGCCGCCCACCATGATCAGCGTGTCATAGACCGGGTCACCGGAGCCGATGGCCTCCAGCGCTGCCCCGACCGAGATCTGATTGGCGCTCCGCCCGACATCGTCGAGCTGAATTGCCTTGTTGAGCGTCAGATACACTGCGTTGGTGCCGTAGCTCAGCGAACCCTTGAGCAGCGCGAAATCGTCGATCACCGTCGGATTGAACTCGCCATCCACGCCTCCGGCTGCCGTGAGGATGGTGTAGGTCGTGCCGAGTACATAGGTCGACCCGTCATCGGTGCCGTTGACCGGCTTCACATATACGCTGGCGCCGCCGTCGATCGTGGCGGTTCCCGTCGCAATGGTGCTGTCGTTGTTGACGCCGGCCGTATTGCCCGCGTCGTTGACCTCGACCTCGTAAGTCGATCCCGCGTCGAAGGATACGTCGCCTGCATTGACGATGCCGATCGAATTGCCGGGCGCGAAGGTGCCGCCGCTGGAAACGACAAGCTGGTTCATGGTGCCGATGCCAGAAATCATGCCGCCATCGACCAGGATCAGGCCGCCCAGACTGCCGTCGATCCGCAACATGCCCTTCTCGACATGGGTCGACCCGGCAAAGGTGGAGGAATCGCCGGTGAGGCGCAATGTTCCTTCGCCGCGCTTGTCGAAAGTCCCGGTGCCACCAAGAACGCCAGCATATTCGCCGTCGAAATCCTGGTCGAAGACAAGCGTGGCATTGTTGACCATGTCTCCGGCGAGGCTGTCCGTGTCGCCTTGCAGCGTACCGCCCGAAACGGTGGTGCCGCCGCCATAGCGGTTGTCGCCTTCGAGGATCAGCGTCCCCGATCCCGTCTTTGTCAGACTGAAATCATTGTCGTCATCGGTGATCGCAGAAGCGATGGTGGCCGACACGCCGCCGTCGACCTGAATCGTGCCGCCATCGCCGGAAACAGGCCGGATACCCAGATCGCCACCCGCAATCCGGTAGCCGTCGGTGGAAAACTGCAATGTGTCGAAGGAAGCCCCGCCGTCAACGGTGACGTCGCCGCCCGTCGCACCGGCGAAGACCGCGACCGAGCCGCGCCAGACATCATTGATGCCCGCAGACCCCGGTGCGCCGGTCCAGTTCACCGACGCCGTGTTCCAGGTGCCCGAACCGCCATTCACCGAGCCGTCGCCCGTTGCATCGGCGCCGTCCCAGAATTGCATGAGCTGTCCCGCACCCAGCGCCAGAAGGGTGACTTCGCCATCACGGTCCGTGACGAGATGATAGCTGTCGAGCACGAAGCTGCCCCCGCCCGAGACGACGTTCTGGTTCGCAAACGCACCAGATAGAGTGCCGGCATAGTTGAACAGACGGTAGTAGCCGGCGGCGGAAACCGTTGCGTCCAGCGTGCCGCCAAGTGACAGGTCGCCGCCGACATCGACGAAATCATTCTGCGTTCCGCCGACGACACCCGGCGCGCCGAGTTCGAAGACAGATTTCGAGGTGGCGCCGAGAATCAAATTGCCACTGATGGTTAGCGTACCGGGGCTGTTGCCGGCCGCGAGCGTGCCATCGAGACTGACCGAACCGCCGATCTGACCGGCGCCGCCAAGCGTGCCCGTGGCGCCAACTTCCACCGCGCCGCCGAGCGTTCCGTTGACCGAGAGGGTTCCACCGCTGACACGCGTTGTTCCCGTGAAGCCTGAACTGTCGCCGGACAAGCTGGTCTCTCCGGCCAGATGGTTGATCTTGCCGTCGCCGCTCATTGGCCCCGCAAACGCATAGCCCGTCGAGTTGTGGTTGAAGTTGAGCGTACCGACGCCGTCGCCGAAGATGACGGTTCCCGCCTGAACCGTGCCGGCGCCGACCGCCGTCTCGCCAAAGGCTGCGCCGATATTGACCGTGCCCACCGAGTCGACGCCGTTCCATGTCTCGACGGCGATCATGAGCCGGTCGGTCTGCACCGTGCCGCCATCCGCAACGGTCAGGCTGCCATTGCCATATTCACCGACCTTGATCCGGTTCGCCCCGCCCAGCAGCGAATTCGCTCCGGCGACAAGTGCCGATCCCTCGCTGCCCTGATCGTAGCCGATCTGGATCCAGCTGTCGTTGCCTTGCATGACGGCGCCACCGGAGACCTCAAGCCTGCCGGTTCCCCTGCCGCCGATGCGCATGCTGTTCGACAATTCGTAGCGTGTATCCTCACCGGTCACGTTGAGGGTTCCGTTGCCATCATCCCAGTTGCCGATATTGGAATTCCAGGCTTTGACGAGCGCCCCGCCGGAGACAATCATCGTACCCGTGCCGCGCTCGCCGATGGTGTCGTTCGAGGCAGTGTTCAGCCGTGCATCCGGCCCGCTTACGTTCAAGGCGGCAGTTCCACCGTCGACGGACCAGACTTCCCTGCCAACCAGGACATCGTAGACGCCGGTAATGGTCAGCGTACCCTTCTGGACGGTGAGATAGCCGCGAAGGTCGCCCGTGCCGGAGAGTTCCAGCGTTCCCGTACCGGATTTGGTGAAGCGGCTCTGGTTGAGATTACCTTCGATACGCCCCGCGAAGACGGAATCGTGATCCTGGGCGACAATCATTGTCGTTCCGTAGTAGCTGGCGCCGCTGTCGGTGTCGTCCTCATCCAGGATCAGCTTACCGCCATCGCCGCCAATCCCGGTGATGAACTGGCCGTTACGGCCGAGATCGACGATGCCGCCATTGACGATGAGATTGCTGACCGGGGAAAACGCATTGACGGCGCCTGCAACAAGCCTTCCTTCCTGAACGATCGTATCGCCCGAATAGGTATTGTAGCCGGACATCACCAGCGTGCCTTCGCCGGTCTTGGCCAGCGCATGCCCGTTGCCGCCATCGACTATGCCGGATTCGATGGCGGCCGAAATGCCGGCATCGACCTCGATCACCGACTGCGCGCCCTGGGGTGCCAGCTGCAGTTCGTCGCCCGATACCGCGTAGCCGTCCGTCGAGAAACGGAGGACGTCGAACTGTACGGTGCCGTCGACACTGACCTGACCGCCCGAAGCGCCGGAAAACACGCCAGTGAAACCCTGCCAGACGCCGTTGCTTCCAGGGTCTCCCGTCGAGTCGGTCCAGTTGTCATCGGTCGCGTTCCAGGTGCCGGAACCGCCATCAACAACACCATTACCTGTATTGTCTGCCCCGTCCCAGTACTGCGTGGGCGAACCACCGTCGGCATTTGCCGGCGTCGCCGTGCTGTCCACGCCGGCAAGCAGGGCAGCAGTGGCCACGCCCAGCAAAAGGCGCCGGCCAAGCGTGCCGGTGATCGTCGGCGACTTGCCGGCCAAGTGGCGGACAGGTTGCGCTTCCGATGAGCGCGTCTGGCAAGGCGATTTCATGATTGCCCCCGGCATTCAAACTGCGACGCGCCATCGGCACGAGGCAGACCCGGAAGCAAAAAGTCATGAATTGCACTTTGTGTCTTAACCCAATTGGGTGAACATGAACGCTTGAGATCGCCGTACCCTACCGGCAGTTGAATTGTTTCCCAAACCGCGGGGATGCGCTCCAGGGGCCAGAAACCGCAATGTGAGTTGATCGCGTTGTCGTCCACCAGAACCAGCACACCGCCCGCGGCCAGCAAGCTGCGCGCCTGGTATGAAGACAGTCTGAGGCTGATTCACGCAGACAGCGGAGGACGCGGTCCGCGTATCGTCGAGCGGATCGATGGTTATGAGCGCCCCAATCTGGGCATTCTCTACCTCAACGCGGCGGGTCAGGAGATCTGGGCGCATGGCCACACCCGCGCCTGCCGAGACTTCGCCGATTCCTTCCCGATGAAAGACTTCAAGTCGCACGAAGTCAGGATGCGCTCCCACGACGAAAGCCTGATCCTCTTTTCGCGTATCAAGGAAGTCTCGCGGATCATCGCGGTCAATCACGTCTTCCTTACGCACATGCTGCGCGACATCTATCCCGAAGTTGACCTTTCCAATGCCGAGATGAAGCTGCTGGTGCAGGTGCTGTGCGGGCAGAGCCTGCGCGAGGCGGCGGCGCAGGACGGCGTCGCCTACGAAACCAAGCGGTCGCAGCTCAAATCCCTGACGGCCAAGACCGGCATGCGCACGCAGAACGAGGTAGTACGCGTGACGCTGGCTTCGCTGATGTCCTACGTACTCGACGCGTTCGGAGCCCGTCCGGGCAAGGCGGCGGCGAGTACGGTCGACGAGAAGGCGTTTCTCGATCTCTACTACCCCGATACGTTCCGCTTCCATGAAATCGCCATAGACCGCAACCGGGTCTTGAGGGTCGCCGATGCCGGGCCGATCCTTGGCACACCGGTCGTCTATGCCCACAGCCAGACGCTCCCGTCGTCCGGCCAGATACGCAATGAATGGCTATATGCAACCAACACAAGATTGCTGATCCCGTTTCGCGACGGGTTTCTTCAGGGAACGAGCTATCCGTTCTCCCCGGAGGATCATATTGCACGCAGCGCCGGCGAGATCGGCGACACGGTCAGACTGTTCTGCAACGGATCAGCCCGGCTGGTCGCCCAGTCCACCGGCGTGCCCTATGCGCTACGTGCGATCCTCGATGAGCCAGCCCTGGCGCGCGAATTCACGATTGCCGCTGCCGCACATCTCGGCAGCTACACCAGTGGAAACGTCAACCAGTTCGTCGCCGCGATCAGGAAGCTGGCCATGAACTCCACCTTCGTTCTCGACAAGACCTACGACCAATACCTCAAGCGCATGAGTACGCCGGCAGGCTTTAATCGACTTTTGTATTCGACCTACAAAGACTCGCCGTCCGACGTCCGTATCTTCGACGCCATAATCGAGAATCCGATGGAATATTCCTGGCTGTTCGAGACCTACCGGCTCTCCCGCTGGTCCGTCATCCACGACATCGCCATCGGCAACATGGATGTCTGGGCGGGCGTCGAGGCTATAAAAGTGCCAGTGGCATTCCTGCACGGGAGCGAGGATTCGATCAATCCGGTGGAAGCAGCGAGAGCTGTTCACAAGCGCTTTCCCAACGCCTCATTCACCGAACTCCAGGGGGAAGGTCAGTCGCTGTTTCTCAGCTGTTTCGAAGCGATAATCGCCCACACAAACAGGGAGGACAGAAGGAAAAAGTGACCAGACTGCCTGCAATGGAGACGATTAGATCAGCGGCAGGCATCCTTGATGCCTTCATTGGACCAGAAGCTCATGCAACTGATCGAGCGCAGTTCGTATTTCTCGTGGATCCGGCGAGATGCTTCCACGCGGCATGTCGCCTCCCAGTTTGCGCCAGGATTGATGGAGCTTCCTGAGCAGCTTTCGTTTGGGCCATGCCGCATAGCGGCCCGTTCGAATAGTGGCCACGACATTTTACAACTTCATTCCCGGCGGCAGCGTTCGCCGGAGCGGATGAAAGAGAAACAAGCCCGCGCCGGCTCGTCCAGCGGCTCTCCGGCGTGCCTGACGTCGGAACGCTCATCGAGTTCATTCTGCATGAGCAGTGTCTCGCAGAAGGCAACGGCTTCCTCGCACCTTGCCAGATCATCCGGTGTCGCCATGCCAATGACCTTTGGTCCATTGGTCCGGTCGATGGTCACGTCATCGGGATGTGGCAGGATGATCGGGGCGGCTCCGTTGCGCTCGGCAGCCTCCGCCAGCCTGCGGTGATTCCGTTCCCGTACTCCTTCCATTTTGCGCCGAGCCGGGCGAGGTCTCGGGCACTGGACTGTTCGGCGGCTCGGGCGGGTGCAGCCCGGCTTTTCGGCGAAACGCCTGCCTATCAGGAGACTGCCACCCGAATCGTTCGACGAGAACCAAGATCCGCGTTCCGCCCAGCTTCGACAACAACTGGCTTTGCCGGGTTCCATTTCGACGATGGCCGTCCGGTCTGACTCGACAGGTCGCCGGCTGCTGCGACAGACCCGGTTACCATCGGCGGCGTCGTTCAACGAGAAAAGAGCGCGTTTCTGGCGCATATCCGTCGTCTGAGATTTCAGGAAAGCGGGTCAATCACTTTGCATAATTTTGACAATGGATTTGCCGATGCATTCACCTGCAAGCATGCTGGCCAAACCGGACGGACCGGCCTCCAGACCATGGAAAATGGTCTCCAGCTGCGAGAGGCTGCCGTCGACGGCAAGTCCGCGCAGCAACGCCGAGTGCGTTGCGACCGCATCGAAATGATCGCGCACCGAAAAGCCTTCAATCCGCAATCTCTTGCCGAGGATCAGGCCGGAATCGCACAGGGTGGCGCTGCCGGCGGTGCCATATTGCGATAGCTGGCCGCACAGGATGACGCGTCCGCCAGGCTTCATGCGCTGAAGCGCCAGTTCCAGCGTCTTGCCACCAACATTGTCGAAATAGACGTCGATGCCTTCGGGCATTGCCTCGTCGATTGCCGCATCCAGGGGGACGGCCGCACGCCGGTCTAGGGTTGCATCAAAACCAAGGTTAGCCAGTTGCCGCACCTTGTCGCTTCCACCGGCGATCCCGACAATTCTGCATCCCGCCGCTTTTGCGATTTGTCCCGCAGTGGACCCCACAGCGCCGGCGGCCGATGACACCAGAACTTCTTCGCCGGCTTTGAGATTGCCGATCTTCCCAAGCGCGATCGACGCGGTCACGCCAGGCATGCCGAGCACGCCCAGTTCCCACGTCAGCTTCCCGTCAAGCGGTTTGACGGGCCTCAGGCTCGCGGCCGGCATGACCGCACGCTGCCGCCAACCAAACTCGCCAAAGACAAGATCGCCAGTCTTGAATGCGTCATCGCGGGATTCGATGACTTCGCCAACTCCCCGCCCCGGCACGACGGCGCCCAGCGGGAGCGGCACCCCCACCAGGGTCGGCTCATCGAGGATCAACCTCTGATAGGGGTCCAGCGACAGGATCCGCACCGCGACCAGAACTTCGCCCTCGACTGGCGCCTCCATCGCAAGTTCCGTCATGCGAAGGGCTTCGGCAACGACATTCTTACCGGGACGATGATCGAGGACGATGGCTTGCGTTGTGAGACTCATCTTGAAAACCCGGGTGTGAATTGAGCCTAGAGCGAGGTCGTGCCGCGAAAGCGCGCCTCGAGCGGACCGATGACGAGCCGATCGCCCACGATCCCGAAGAGAACGACAATCGCGCAGACGGCGAAAACGGTATTGGTATCGGCGAACATTTCCGCCCTCAGAAGCGCGTAGCCAAGGCCGGAGGTGGAACCGAAAAGCTCGGCGACGAGCGCGATCTTCCAGCCGATGCCATAGGCGGCGCGCAACGCTGCCAGCAGATAGGGGCTAAGCAGGGGCAGGATCACCATGAACAGGACGCGGTCGCCACGACCGGTAAAACTGCGCGCCATCTCGATCATGTCGCGGTTGAGCAACCTCACCCCCTCGCCGACATTGATGAGGCAGAAAGGCAGCAGGATCGCGGTCTGCACGAAAACAACCGAGAAATCGGATGCTCCGAACCAGATGGCCGCCAGCAACGCCCACGCGATCGAGGGAAAGGAACTGACGACCGGCTTGATGCTGCGATGAACAGTGGACGACAGGATCGGGAACCAGAACGGCAACAGCGCCAGCAACCCGCCGATCACCATCGCGGCCCCCACCGAGATCAGCACCCTGAGCAGACTCATGCCCGTGTCGATCAGAAACTTCCCTGTCTGAAGATTATCCACCAGCGACCAGAACACATCGACCGGCGAGGGCAGAATACCCTGGAGGGAGCCCCTCGCAGCCCAATGCCAGGCAAGCAGGAGCAAGGCGACGCCGCCATTGGCGATGACCGAGGAAAGTACGCGTTCGGCGCGATGACTGATCCGGTATCCCACCTCAGAAAGTCCTCATTTTCGCATCGAAGCGATTCTGGACGCGGTCGAAGAGCCAGACATCAATCAGATAGACGAAGATCACGATGAAGAAGGCAATGGTGAGTATTCGCGTCGTGTTCTGATCCTGCATGGCAAGGTTCATCAGATACCCGAGCCCTGCATTGCCCCCCAGCAGTTCGGCCGTCAGGGCGATCTTCCAGGCAACGCCGAAATTGAGCCGCAATGTCGCGAACAGAAATGGCGTGAGCATCGGCAGTCCCACGAGTATGAATTGTCGCAGCGACGAATCCGTGAAACTGCGGGCCATCTCCAGATAGTCGCGATTCAGACTTCGAATGCCCTGCAGGAAATTGATCAGGTTGAACGGAAACAGCATCGCGGAAATTGCGAACACGACGGTCGTGGTATCGAGGCCGAACCAGATGACACCCAGGATTGCCCAGCCGATCGACGGCATGGCGTTGAGGATCGGCGTCATCCTAGCTTCGATGAATTGCGTCAGCACCGGAACGAAACGAAGAACGCCAACGACCATGGCCGCAAGCGCCATCGAAATGCCGATCGATACGAAGATATGGAACAGCGTGACCAGCACCTGATGGCGCAGGCCGCTATTTCCCAAAAGGTGCAGGAGGTCCTGTGCAACGCTCAGCGGAGGAGGAACCAGGTAGGTCGGCATGTTCCTCGATGCAACTTGCCAGGCCGCAACGATACCCAGAAAGAAGGTCCAGCGCACCGCTTCCTCGCGCAGGCGATCAGGCGTCGGCATCTAGATGCGCCTCGATGTCGTGCAACCGCTCCGAAAGCCGGCTTCGGATGGCGGAGAGATCGACCTGCGGATCGTCGTGTTGCCGTGGACGCGGCGTCCGGATATCGACGATCTCGACAATGCGCGTCGGTTTCGCGGAGAAAACCACCACACGATCCGCGAGCGATATGGCGTCATCGATGTCGTGTGTTACGAAAACCACCGTCTTGCCGCTTTCGAGCCAAAGCTTCTCTATGCCCTTGCGCATGCGACCGCGAGTCCTGATGTCGAGCGCTGAAAAGGGCTCGTCCATGAGCACGATATCCGGGTCGACCATCAAGGCGCGCGCAATGGCGACACGCTGCTGCTCGCCGCCCGAAAGCATGGCCGGCGTCTTCTCCATGTCGTTGTCGAGGTCGACTTTGCGCAGTTCCTCGCGGGCGCGCTCGCGTACAGCCTTGCGCGACTTTCCAAAACGCAGGCCCGCCGCCAACGAAACATTGTCGAGTGCATTGCGCCAGGGCACCAGCCGCGGGTTCTGAAAGACAAAGGCGAACTTGTCGCGCATCTCCCGAGGACTTTTGCCGGCGACCGAAATTGCGCCACCCGTCGGCTCCATGAGACCCGACATCAACCGCAACATGGTCGACTTGCCGCATCCGCTCGGACCGAGAAGACAGAGGAATTCACCCTCCCGCACCGACAGGTCTATCCCCTGGTAAAGAGGCTGATCGTTGAACGACAGGGTGACGTTGTCGAACTCGATCAAGGCCAAAGCACTGCCGCTCATTTCAATCCGCCTAGCTTGTAGCCGGGCATGAGCCTCCCCTCCTCGACCACGGTCTCGCCATCCACCTCGACGGTGCAGTTGCGCATCGGATAGTCGAAATGGCAGGCGGTGAAACGGTTGGCGGTTTCATTGGCGCCGGTGGAGAAAAGAAAGTTGCCTTCGAACGCCCTGAGTTCCGTGCCGTTGATATCGCGCTTGTCGTACATGACCATGGTATCCCATCGCGCGCCCGGATTGAGACCCCAGCCCACGTGCGAAATCGCATAACTGTCCGGATCGTCCCAGGCCGAATAGTAGGAGCGCGTGAGTTCCGCATCGAGACCGTCGCCCTCGATGGACACGACATGGTCGTTCTCGAATATCAGCGTGACAGGCGATTCTATATACCGCTTGAAGGTGAGGTTGGCGTCGCCCGGAGCCAGAACGATGCGCCCATTGACTGTATTGTTGCGCGGGAATGCCACGCAAAGACCTGCCGGCCAGTAACCGAGTTTGCCCGGTTCGTCGACATAGCCAGCAGCGCCGCGTGCCGGGGCATCGCGCAGGTCGACCGTGAGGTCGGTGCCGTGCTTGGAAGTCACGCGCATTTCGCGACCCTTGTCCAGGACACCGACATTGTAGCGCACGACCTCGCGAAGTTTCGGGTCGGGCATGAGGCGCTCCAGCACTTCTGGATGCTCGTTGATCACCATCATGACTTTCGTGCCGCCGGCCAGGATCGCAGGCAGTTCACGGGAGTGGAGCACCCCTTCAACCGTACAGTCGACGACCATGTCGGTTGCCGCCAGTGCATTGATCACCTGCTGGATCCCCTGCAGGGCCAGGCTGGTGCCCGTCGACCGGATCGGAATCTTGTGCTCCTGCGGAGGCGTCGGCAATACGACATGAAAAGTCTTGGCGCCGAGGGCGGAAAGCGCCAGCTCGCTGAGTTGGACGTTTACCTGACGCGATTGCGTCTCGGACAGGATCGCCACGACATCGCCCGGCTTCACCGCGCATTGGGCAAAGACTTCCGTGAAGCATTTGACCCATTTTCCCTCGACGTGGTCGTTCAGCATCGATTTCTCCTCAAGCGTTCAAGTGTTGCGGGCGAAGGCGGCACCGATTTCCTGATACCAGTGATGTCGGGGATCGGCGAGCGCCAGGTGGGTGTCGAAATGGTCCATGTTTTCCCAGATCTCGAGGCTTGCCTCGATGTTTCTGGCGGCAAGCGCATCGGCCATCTCATGATTGGTTCTGATGATGCGTTCAAAGTCGCGCGCGCCGCATGCCATGTGCATGGGCGGACAATCCCGTGAGAGGTATTCGATAGGGCTGGCGATGCGGTCGTCTTCGGCGCGGGCCAGCAGGGTCTTGTAGGTGCGTTCCTCACCGCTTCCCGGTGCCGGGTTGGGGTAGTGCAGGTTGAATGACGAGGAAAGCGCAAAGCAGCCCCTGACCAGATCGTCGGGGGCGCCCTCGCGGCTCAGCGTGCCGGGTTTGAGCGTTGCCAGCGTGCTCAGATGCCCGCCGGCGGAGTGCCCGCCGACAAAGATGCGTTGCCGGTCCACGCCGATATCTCCGGCATTGTTCCACACCCACGCAATGGCCTGCGCCACGTCCTCGAGCGGCGTCGGGAAGCGGTATTCGGGTCCGAGGCGATAGGTTGGGGTGACAAGGATTCCGCCGATCTTTTCTATGCCCGGAGCCATGAAGGACGACCACCACAGATAGCCGGCACTCCACGCACCGCCGTGAAAAAACACCAGCGCGGGGCGAAGGCCGGACTTGCCATCGCCGGAAAATATGTCCAGCATCTGGTTCTGATGCGGTCCGTAGCGAACACGTTGAGGCGACCATTGTTCGAGAACCGCGCGGCTCAGTCGCGCCGCTTCCTCGGCATATTCGGCCACGCGCGGGCTTCGTGCCGGCGCCTGCGGCTGAAACTGGTCAGGATCCATGAGGGCATCTGGATCGATCTTTGGCTGACTGCGCGGCATATGGCTGAAAATTCCTGTATGTGTACGGATAACGTGAAATGCCAAGTGTTGAGCTAGAGCCGATTGTCATTGCCGAAAGCTGGGCCGAAAGCTGGAAGCCGCATCTGGCGGGCCTGCTTTCGCAGGTCGTGTCCTGCGACCGGTGCGTCGTCTACGAAGTCGATTCCGAACTGAACGCGATCGGACACGTCCCCCATGACGGCAACCATCGCTGGGTTTCGAAGTACCATCGTCACTTCATGGATATCGACCCGATGCGCCCGGCCAATTTTGCCGCGAAACGGGAGAGCCTGATCGTCACGGGCTGGAACTTCGCCGCCGACCGATTGCAGCGGTCGAGTTACTATGAAAATTTCATGCGTCCGCTCGGTCAGCTTCACAAGGCGGAGATGTTCTTCCGCGGCCCGTCCGGCAGGCTTATCGGTGGCGTTCGCCTGTCCCGGTCGAGTCATGCCGGACCTTTCGCGGGCTCCGAAATCTCCCTGCTGCAATCGATGCAGCCGGTTGCCGAAAGTTTCGCACTTCAGGCCGTCAATTCCGGATTGCGAGAACGTTCTGGTCATTTCAACTCTCTGACCGAAAGGGAATGGGAGGTCGTTTGCTGGGCAGCCAAAGGTTTGTCCAACAAGGAGATTTGCGGAAAGATGGGAACCAGCCTGCCGACCGTGAAAAGCCAGATCGCCCACGCTTTCCGGAAGCTGAGAATTCGCCGGCGCGCCGAACTGATCAGCCTGTTCCACAGTTCCGGCGACCAGTAATCCGCAGAACCGCGGTTACCGACAAAACGATCTCCCGGCGGACATGCCCAATCGGGTATCGGCAAGTTCGGATGGCGCGCAAGTGTTCGCGCAACCACCCGTTCATTGCTGATCCGCGTTATTCGCGAACGGCCGTTTCGTCGATCGCGGCCTCGATGTCGGGAACCGATTCCAGCATTCCCTTTTCATGTGCGATCTCCCAGATCTTGTTGATCGCAACGACATCGTCGGCGGTGATGTTTGCCGGAATTTCGGCAAAGTCCTTGTAGACGACCTTGAGGAAATCCTCGCTGATGCCATGCTCGGCGGCAACGGCACTGAAAACCTCGTCCGGATTTTCCTGCATGTATACCACCGAGGCTCTCAGCATCCGGTTGAACTCCCTGAATGCCTCCGGTCGCTCGGCAATCTTTTCGGGATAGCCGACATTGACCGACGGGATCATCTGCACGCCCCACAATTCGTACATGCCATGGGCGGGTTCCGCCACGGAGCGGTACTTGTCGCTTTCGCGTGCCTTGTAGGCCTGGCTGTAAAGCATGGTGCCGGCATCAAAGCGCTTTGTGTCCAGGCCGGTGATCAGCGCCGTGGGCGGCGTTTCGATGAAGGAGAAGTCGCCATCCACGACGCTCGCATTGACGCCGAACTTGGCCTCCAGCCAGAAGCGCAGGATGTGAAAGCCCGCCGACCCCAGTGAGGGAACGCCGATCTTCTTGCCCTTCAGATCGACCATCGTCTGCGCCGGGCTGTCGGCCAGCACATAGATATTGTGGCCGGTACCGATCTTCGAATAACGGATGGCGGTCGACATGATGCTGAGGTTGAGTCCGCGCGATGCCGCACGCGGAACCGCAATGGTGTCCGACTGGATGACATCGAACTGCTTGGTCATGGTCGACTGGATCAGCGCCGGAATGGTCAGCGACTGCAATTCCACGTCGACCAGGTCCGACTCGATCTTTCCATTCTTCAACGCCCACATTGCGGCGTCGAATGCCGGATCGATCTGATAGGCATAAGTGATCGTTTCCTTGGCTTGCGCAGACGCGAATGATGCAGCTGCGATCAGTGTTGCGGCGACGAAAGTGCCCGCGCCGCGGAGCAGACGTGACTTCAATTGCGTGACTTCGAACATTGAACTCCCCATTCGCTGTTTCCAGGCGAACAATCGCGGGACCACCGTCCGAAAACAATCATCCTTCGGGACGATAGAAAGTCATCCACCTGTCCTGATCCCGGACAATCATGAGAGCCTCGGCAATCTCACGCCGGCCGATGTCTGGTCTGGACGTGGCTAGGCCATTCTGAAGCAAAGAGAAAGGATCAAACCCGAAACCATCGAACAACGGCGCTTGCTGCACCAGCAGGCCGCTGCCTAACATGACGAACAGGATGGGCTAGCACCCCCGCCAGATCAGGCCGCCAATTTGTCAAAAAACTCAGAAGACGGACGCCGCTGAATGACCTGTTCAAGGGCGAATGTCCGCTTCGCTGTCCAGCCTATCGGGAAGCCGCCAGTCTGCTGACGGCTTCAAATCGGAAATTTGCAAAGCGATTGGATGCGGGCTTTTTTTGGCCCGGCGCGGACATCGACTGCATCGTATGATTTATCAGCGACTTGTCCACTAATGCGCGAACATCACGTGGCGCACCGCGGTATAGTCCTCCAGAGCGTAGAGCGACATGTCCTTGCCGTAGCCCGACTGCTTCAGCCCGCCATGCGGCATCTCGTTGCACAGCATGAAATGGGTGTTGATCCAG
>JAGRLL010000154.1 GCA_020441855.1 Nitratireductor sp. | reverse complement strand
CCGGGAAGCGGCAGCCAAGCTTGTCGGTGAGAGGCGTCGTGAGGGTATTCGCCATATGGTCTTTTCCTTTTCTGGCTCCAAGAATTGCCGTCGCCAAGCAAAGCGGCGCCGGGTTTGGCTTGCGGTTTTGATCCGCCGGCGCGGACACGCCCGTGTCTCTTCGGCATTTGAGAAACACGTGGTCGACAAACGGATAAGCTGTTCCGTGGGGAGGTTGCCTTCGCAGGTCCGCGCAGCGGGCAAGGAAGGATGGTGCTGCTCCCGGGCCGCGCCTACAGGAGTTCCTTCAGCCTGTGTTTTTGAACCTTCGTCGTCGACATCGGCCATTCCGCGATGAAACGGATCTCGACCGGGATCTTGTATCGCGCAATCTTGCCCTCGCAGAATTTGAACAACTCGTCTTCGGTCACCTCCGAACCCTCATTGCGCTCGACAAAGGCAACGGGAACTTCGCCCATTCGCTCGTCAGGCCGCCCGACGATCTGCACGAACTTCACGCCGTGATGGCCTGACAGGAACGACTCGACTTCGGCCGCAGCGACATTCTCGCCACCGACTTTCAACATGTCCTTGAGGCGTCCCTGGAACTGAAGCCAGCCGTTTTCATCCAGTGTTCCTAGGTCGCCCGAGCTGATCCAGTTTCCGTCCAGAATGGTCTTCGCGGTATTGTCGGGATCATTGTAATAACCGAGGAAGGCGCCGCCGCCGCGGAACTGAATCTCTCCTCGATGACCGGGGCCGACTTGCGCGCCGGTGTCGGGGTCGACGATCCGGAGCTCGACGCCGGGAGGTGCCATTCCGGCGGAATTCAGGCGCAGATCCTCGTCCGCGTCCGGGTCGGCCAGGACCAGCACGCCCGAACTTTCGGACATGCCAAAAACGTTCATGATTGGCGCGTGCGGCGGCAGCTCGCGCTGGAGCTTATGCTGCGTGCCCGCAGGACCAACGCAGACCATGCTTTGCACAAAAGAACATGTTTCAGCCGTGAATTCGGGCAAGGACAACACCGGAAGGGCGAGCGTCTGGAAGGCAGGATAAAGATGCTCGATCCGGTGTTCGAGAATGAGGCTGACGACCTCCTCCGGCTTGAAATGCGGGGTCGAAACGAACGTGCCGCCGATGTCGGTCATTGCGGTCAACAGTCCCATTCCGCCACTGTGAAAGAGCGGCAGCGGAACCCAGGCCTTCTCGCCCGGCTGGAAGCGGACCAGCCGCAGATAGGTTCGCCACGCTCGCTCCAGCGAGGCATGCGACAACATGCAAGCCTTGGGATTGCTCGTCGTGCCCGAGGTGAAGACCATCACCGAGACGTCCTCGGGGTCCTGGGCAGCAAGCCGGGCGTCGATCTCGGCGTCCAGTTCCGACTCGCGGCCCGAGGCCAGGGCGAGCAATTCATTTGGCGTCAACGCCGGGGTCCACGGCGAGCCGAAGCGAATCAGGCGCCGCAATTTGGGTGCCTCGGACAGCTTCAAAGGCTCGGGCGAGTTCGCCTTTGCAAGGTCCGGGAAGGCGGATTGGATGACGCCGGCCAGATCGACGAAGGGGTCTATCGCATCCGTCGTGATGATGGTCGTCACGTCAGCAAGAGGCACCGCATGCGCCAGTTCGTGCGACTTGAACCGGGCGTTCAGCAGCACGCCAACGGCTCCGGCATACTGGACGCCGAAATGCGCAATCAGGAAATCCTGGTGGTTCGGCATCAAGATGCCGACATGGTCACCCGCCTGGACTCCATCGGCGACCAGACCGCGCGCAAATACACGGGCACGCTCGCGCACTTCGCGGTAGGTCAGGCTTGCTTCCGGAAAGATCGCGAATGGGGCATCCGGCATCTCGTCCGCCCTTGCGTCCAAAAGAGCAGCCAATGGATGGAGGTCGCCGAATCGGACTTTCGGGCGCGGGGCCTTGACCTCGTGAATCATCGCGCCCTCACCCCGGCATCCAGGTAGGACGCCGCACCTTTCACGACCATCACCCTGCACTTCATCTCCTTCGGCTCCTCCTGTCCTGCCCCACCGCGCGGGACGCATTTCGGCCTCTGCGCCGGATCATAGAAATCCCCAGGAACGCTCGCAACACATTTTTCTACCAAACCGTTGGTAGGTATATTCTCGCCGGTTTGCAACCGGCTAAGCCCGCGTCCAGCCCGCTTTCACAAATCTGTTGCCTACCTACCAGTCGTCAGGTATTAAACTAACAAACGGTAGGTTGTTGTCAGCCAGCGGGGAGCGACTGAACGGCCTGCCGTCGTGAACTTGCGGCAATTGTCCGCATCGGGAACGGCCGGGCGGCTGGCGGCAGAGATGTCCGCGAGCAGTTCGGCCCGATCAGGCGCCTCGGGGAGGCGCAAGGGTTTCCACCAAGGGAGGTAAGATGAAACTCACATTAAAGACGCTGCTCGGCTCAGCCGCTCTCACGGGACTGGCGGTTCTCGCGCCCTTTGCGGCCCAGGCCGAGACCTACAAGGTCGCCATCCTTCAGGCTCTGACCGGTCCAGCCGGCTTTCTCGGGGCTCCCTTTGCGGAGGGCATCCAGATGGCCTTCGATCACGCCAACGAGACAGGCGGCTTCGGCGAGGGCATCACGATCGAGTATAGCGTCGCGGACGACGCCTCGGACAAATCCCAGGTGATCACGTTGATGCGCCGCTATGCGAACGATCCGAAGATCCTGATCGTCGCCGGTCCGACCTCCGGTGTCGTTGCCGGCGTGGCCGGCACTGTGGCCAACGAAGCCAAACTGCCGATGATGACGGTCACGAATACCGTCGAGGCACGGGAGACCGGCCCCTACTCCTTCATCACTGCGCAGCCCGGTCCACAGGTGGTTCCGACGCTCGCCAAGTACGCGGCCGAGAAGGCCGGGGTGAAGAAGTGTCAGTCGATCAGCGTCACAGACAACGAAAGTTATGTCACCCAAACTCGCATCTTCCTGGACCTGCTCAAGAAGGCGGGCGCCGAGACCGGTGACGAGATTGGCCTGAAGGGCAACGAGACCGACTATTCGGCAGCTGCGGTTCGCCTGGCGTCCAGCGACGCAGATTGCCTTTTCGTGTCGGCGCCCGCGGCCATGGCGGCGAATATCGTCATCCAGCTCAAGCAGGCCGGTCTGAACCCCGACACGAAGATCTTCGGCATAACCTCTTTGGCCTCACCGGACCTGATCCGCATTGGGGGCGGCGCGGTCGAGGGTGTGACTTTCATTGCCGACTGGGTGCCGGGCGGCACCAACGAGGTCGGCGAGGAGTTCGCCCGGTCCTACGAGAAAAAGTACGGCCGCGAACCAAGCAATTGGGGGGCGATGGGTTACAGCGCCGGTCTCGTCATTGCCGACGCCATCCGCCGTTCTTCTCCAGAACCCACGCGCGAGAAGGTGCGGGACGCAATGAATACCACCGACGCCCTCATGGTCGCGGTGGGCCAGGGCGGCTTTTCTTATGACGCAGACCGCTTTCCGCACTTCGGAATTAACGTGGTGACGGTCAAGGACGGCAAGTTCGTCGCCGTCAAGTGACCCTTGTCAAGATCGGGACGGGTCGGCCACCGGCCCGTCCCCGCCTTGAAGAGCAGACAGACATGATTCCCCCCCTTCAGATCACCGACCCCGGCGAAGTCGCTTCTCCCATGATTGGCGAATCGCAGGCTCGAGTGAGCGAAAGCCACGTCGCATGACCGCCGTTTCAGTTGCCATCGCTTGCCAGCCCCGAGATCAGGATGCGCGTGAAGTGGTCCTGGACCTTGCGAAGGTTGCCATGTCGTTCCGGGTGGAGCCAGCGATGCGTCGAGTTCAGCGAGCCGAGCACAATCGTGGCAGTCAGTTTGGGGTCGAGGTCTTGCCTGATCGTGCCCTCTTCCATGCCTTCTCGCAGAACCTGCTCGAACATTTTCGGATAGTTCACCGCGCCGCCGAGGATCTTGTCCTGCGATTCCTGCGGAAGGGATTTCATTTCGTTCAGGAATACGGCCGTGCTGATCACATTGTCGGCGATGCTGCGGATGTGGGCAATGATCATGGCGCGGAGTCGGTCCAGCGCCGTCCCCTCGACCTGCGCAGCACTCGTCATCCTTTCGAGGCCGGCCTTGTGCGCCTCGTTCAGCACCACGAACAGGATGTCCTCCTTGGAGCGAATGTAATAGTAGAGGCTGCCCTTCATGATGCCGAGCCGTTCGGCGATTTCCTGGAGCGACGTCCCCTCGTAGCCTTTCTGATAAAAAAGCTCGGTGGCGACCGTAAGGATTTCAGACCAGCGTTCCTCGCGCGGTTTGCGAGTGGCGGCAGGCTGATTGCGGTTGGGTATCGTACTCACGTCAGGCCTTTCTCCAGCGCCAGGCTTCCCGCCCTGAACCCGACCGAAGTCGAAACAGGAGAACCGGCGAGTCCCTCATTATCTACCAAACGGACGGTGGGTATCAATAGATTATCCGCCGTGAAGAGATCGCCTGTTTCAGCAGAGATGCAAAATGGGGGGCTAATCGCATGATGCTGCAGCAGATCCTCAATGGTATCGCATCAGGAGCAGTCTACGCGCTCTTTGCGCTGGGATTTTCTCTGATCTTCGGGGTGCAGAGGATCCTCAATCTGGCACATGGCGGCGTCTTCATGGCCGGCGCCTTTGTTTCCTTTTATGCTGTCGATACCGGCGTTCCATTTCCACTCGCCATCCTGCTGGCGATGGTGGTGGCCGGGCTGGTGTCGGTTCTGATCGACCTGATCGCAATCCAACCCCTGCGCCGACGCAGTCACGATATCGAATATGCCGCCATCGTGTCGACTCTCGGGATCGACATGATGTTGATTTCGGTCGCCCAGCAGGTTTCGAACACACAGGTCCTGCGGTTTCCATTCGGTACGTTCCCGATCCAGTTTTTCACGATCTTCGGGCTGCGCATCTCGTTGCTCCAGCTGGTCATATTCGCGGCCGTGATCGTGCTGACTGGCGGCCTCGGCTGGTATCTCAACAAAACGAGCTTTGGTCGCCAGATCCGAGCTGTGGCCGAAAACCCTTCCACGGCTTCCCTTCTCGGGGTGAGTCCTTCGGCCGTCTATCTCCAGACATTCTTCATTGCCGGCGCACTGGCCGGGCTGACCGGCGTTCTTATCGGTCTGTCGTTCAACTCGATCCACTTCCTCATGGGCGAGCCCTACATGCTCAAGGCCTTCGTCGTGGTGGTAATCGGAGGGCTTGGCAGCCTGACCGGAGCCGTGGCCGCCAGCCTTCTGTTGGGCGTGCTCCAGGCGCTTGCAGTAGCCTACCTGCCGACCGGAGTGCCTGACATGCTGATCTTCGCGATCCTCTTCCTCGTCTTGCTGGTGCAGCCGAACGGCCTGTTCGGCGCGGCGGGCATGGCCGCTCGAGTGGGGCGGAAATGATGCAATTCTTCACCGCCAATCAGGCCCTTTTCGACTTTTTCCTGCTGAGCCTTGGCTTTGCCTATTCTCAGCAGATTGTGTTGCGCGCGGGGGTGTTCTCGATCGCCACGGTTGGCTTCGTTGCCATTGGCGCCTACCTGGCGGGCTACCTGGTGACCAAGTCGGAATTCGGTGGTCTTCCCGCCATATTGGCCGCGACCCTGGTGGCCGGACTTGGAGGCCTGCTCCTGTCGGTTCCCCTGTCGCGTCTGCGCGGAGTGTTCCAGGCCATCGCGACCCTGGCTTTCGTGGAGATCGTGCTGAACGCGCTCTACTACCTCGAACCGTATACCGGTGGCGCGATGGGCATGAACCGCATCCCGAAGCTGGTGGAGAGCTGGCACCTTTTGATTGCCGTTGCCATCGTGATCTACGTCGTCTGGTCAATCGGCAGGTCCGGCATTGGCCGTGCCTGGGATGCAATTCGCCAGGACGAAACCGTGGCCGCGTGCCTGGGTGTTTCAATCCGCAAGTACCATACGCTGGCATTTGTGCTGAGCGGCGCGATCGGCGGCCTCTTCGGTGCGATGCAGGGGCTTTATTTCTACACGATCACCCCAGAACAGTTCGGCTTTGCGATGGTCGTGTCGGTTCTCACGACGATCGTGCTTGGCGGACGCGCCACGCTGGCGGGCCCCATCGCCGGAGCCCTGATCCTGGCGGTCCTTCCCGAAATCGCGCGCCCGCTGGCGGAAAACCGTCTCTTTCTGCACGGCGCAATCCTTCTGGCGGTGATCATCTTCGTTCCGGACGGGGTCGGCGATCTGCTGGTCCACAAACTGCGCCAGAGAAGGAATGGTACCGGACGGAACATGATTGGGGGAGAAACGTCGTGACCTCTCTCGATCTGAAAAACGTCGGCAAATCTTTTGGCGGATTGCAGGCAATTCGCGATGTCTCGTTCACTATGGCGTCCGGGGAAATAACAGGCTTGATCGGCCCCAATGGTGCCGGCAAGAGCACGCTGGTCAACCTGATTACCGGCCTTCTCAAACTCTCATCCGGCACGATCACGCTTGACGGGCAGGATATCGGCACCGCCCCGCCGGAAGCCGTCGTGCGGTTGGGTGTCGCGCGCACCTTCCAGAACATCCGACTGCTGACCGACGGCACAGTTCTGGAAAACGTGATGATTGGCTACCACCGGCGCGAGACGGCATCGATCCTCTCGGGGCTTCTGGCGCTGCCGTCGTCCCGTGCCGAAACTGCCCAATTGCAGGACGCGGCCATGGAGATGCTGGGCCGGTTTGAAATAGGGCATCTGGCCCATGCTACTGCCGGCGCCTTGTCCTACGGCCACCAGCGCCGGGTCGAGATGGCGCGCGCATTTGCGACCGATCCGCAGATCCTGCTGCTGGACGAACCGGTGGCCGGCATGAACGAGGCGGAATCCGAAAGCCTTGGCCATCTGTTCCGCAAGCTCGCGGACAGCGGCGTCGGAATCCTGCTGATAGAACACGACGTGAAATTCGTCTCGAAGCTCTGCCATCAGGTGCATGTGCTCGATTCCGGGCGGATCATCGCGTCAGGCACACCGGACTACGTCCTGAAACATCCCGACGTTGTGGCGGCCTATCTGGGCACGGATGAATTCGAGGGGGTTGCGTGATACTGAAAGTAAGCTCGCTGGAGGCGCATTACGACGGTGTCCAGGCACTGAGGGGAGTCGATCTCGAAGTTGGGGCGGGCGAAATGGTTGCGCTGATTGGCCCGAACGGCGCCGGGAAGTCCACCCTGCTCAACTGCCTTTCCGGACTGGTCGCCCATCGCGGAGAGATCGTCTTCGACGGTCGACCGCTTGCACGCATGGCACCGCATCGAATTTCGCGCCTCGGGCTGCTTCAGGTGCCGGAAGGCAGGCAGATGCTTTCGGGGATGAGCGTCTACGAAAACCTTGTTCTGGGTCGTCTGGCTCTCTCCGGACGCAACGAAACCTATGACCTGTCTGATATTTTCCGCCTCTTTCCGGTCCTCGAAGAGCGGCGAAACCAACAGGCGGGAACGCTTTCTGGCGGTCAGCAGCAAATGCTCGCCATTGGACGCGCCCTCATGGGAAGCCCTCGCATGCTGCTGCTCGATGAACCAAGCCTTGGCCTCGCCCCTGTGATCGTGAAGGGTCTTTTCCACGCCCTGCGCAGTCTCAACGAAAGCGGGATGACCATTCTTCTGGTCGAACAGAACGCGCGGCTCGCGCTCGCCGTTTCGCAGCGCGCCTACATCCTCGAGAGAGGACGTGTGGCGCACCACGGGCGCTCTCGTGAAATTGCTTCAAATAGCGAGGTGATCGAACACTATCTCGCCGTATGAGCCTGGGAAGCGGAGTCCGATGCATTTCCAGAATCCTGCCGGCATCAAGTTTCAGCCCGAGTCCGGAGCGGCCAATCCTAAGATGGGAAACACAGGAATGAATTGTTTCGAAGGAAGTTTGTTTTTGGCGGCCGGCGCATTGCGCGGGGCACCGTGGGGTTGTGCCGTGCGTCGCGCGAGTTGTCCGGGACTTGCGATTATCGGGGCCGGCATCGCCAAAATGATCAATTCGCTTGCCGACGGCGTCACGCGTTAACCGGACGAGGTTACCGACATGTCTCTTCAAAGAACGATTGGTGCCGTACTGGATGAAGCTGTTCGCGTTTGCCCACGCAATGTCGCTCTCAAGGACGAAACCAGCGAACTGACATTTGAAGAATTGCGCGAACACGTTTTTCGCACGGCAGCCGCTTTCGGCGCGGCGGGCATCAATCATGGAGACCGGTTCGCGGTTTGGGCGCCAAACTCCATTTCGTGGGTTGTTGCCGCGTTGGGGGGCCAGATACGCGGCGCCATACTGGTAGCGCTCAATACACGTTTCAAGGGCGACGAGATTGCAGACATCATCAACCGCGCCAAGGTCAAGGCCGTGTTTGTCGCCGACAGTTTCCTCGGCACGGACTATCTGAAGATGCTGCAGGAGGCGCCGATCGAGCATGAATGCCGTCTTGTCGTGTTCGGCAAGGAACCGTCCGAGCTGGGCTGGAACGAGTTTCTCAGGCAAGGCGCCGACTATTCGCCCCATTTGCTGGAAAGCGACATTTCAGCGGTCAGGCCTTCGGATGTTCTGGATATTTCCTTCACGTCGGGCACGACGGGAGAACCCAAGGGCATCGTGATGACGAACGAGAAATCCATCGGCAATGCCGAGGCCTGGGGAAACGGTGTCGGACTGGGCTCCAGCGACAAATATCTCGTGGCGACTCCCTTCTTTCATGCATTCGGCTATCGCGGCGGTTGGCTGCCCTGTCTCGTGAAGCATTCATGCATGCTGCCCCTGCCGAAATATGATTTGGGCACCGTTTTCGAGATCATCGAGCGGGAGAAAATTACGGTCTTCCCCGGTCCGCCCACGATATTCGAGGACATGTTGAAGGCACCGGATTCGGTTCGAAGGGACACAAGTTCCCTCCGCATCTCCGTGACAGGCGCGGCAGTTGTTCCCTCGGAACTTCTGCACCGCATGCGTGAAGAACTCGACATAGATACCGTCTTCATCTCCTACGGACTGACGGAGACCGCCGGGATCACGACGATCACGGCTTCCGACGACGATATCTCCGTTGCGGCAAACAGCGTTGGGAAACCAATCGAAGGTGTCAGCGTAAGGATTGTCGACAAGGACGGATCGATATTGCCGACGGGAAGCCACGGCGAAGTCCAGGTGAAAAGTCCCTACAACATGGTTGGTTATCTGGACGATGAAGAAAGCACCAAAGAAACGATTTCAGATGATGGATGGCTGAAGACCGGAGATATCGGGCTGCTTGACGACGAAGGCTATTTGAAGATTACGGGCCGAAAGAAGGAAATGTATATCGTCGGTGGCTTCAATTGTTATCCCGCCGAAATCGAATTCGCGATCGCCAAGCATCCCGCGGTGCGTGAAGTGGCGGTGATAGGCGCGCCGCATCCGCGCCTCGGCGAAACGGGCATCGCGTTTGTCGTGCGAGCCTCTGGCGCGGAACTCGAAGAGCGCGACCTGCTGGATTGGGCCCGCCAGAAAATGGCCAATTACAAAGTCCCGAGCCAAGTTTTCTTTGTCGACGAATTGCCGCGCAACGCGCTTGGCAAAGTTCAGAAGCAGGAACTCGCATTAAACCTGCCGGACGCGGCTGTCGCTGCGTCCGGGGAATAACACTTACGTAAAAGACCGGCGGCGACCCGAACCTACCAACGGGCGCGAGCACAGGAGAATCTGCATGAGCCTTGAAACGGACTACGCCGACGGCGTCGTCACCGCCCATTTGAAGGATACGGTCTTGACCGTGACGCTAAACCGTCCGGACAAGCTCAACGCCATCGATCTGCGCGTGGTCAGCGCACTGGTCGACATTCAGCGCCGGATCACTGACCGCCGTGACATACATGTGGTCGTGTTTCGCGGTGCCGGAAGAGTTTTCAGCGCCGGCGCGGACTTGCATCACATCGATTCTGTCTACAAGGATCCGCGGCAGTCACGCCTTTATCTCAACACTCTTCGTGACGCCTGCATGGGCTTCGAGCACCTGCGTCAGCCGGTAATCGCGGCGGTGCACGGAATGGTCCTGGCCGGCGGTCTGGAAGTGATGCTGGCCTGCGACCTGGTCGTGGCCGAGGAATCGACGCGCATCGGCGACCAGCACATGAATTGGGGATTCATCGCCGGCGGCGGCAGCACCCAGCGCCTGCCGCGCTGGATCGGCCCGATGTGCGCGCGCGATCTGCTTTATACCGGCAGATGGGTCACCGCTCGCGAGGCAAGGGACATGGGCCTCGTTTCGCGTGTGGTCGATGACGGGACGCTGGACGAAGCGATCCTGGAATTCGCCACGGACCTGGCGATGCGCAGCCCGGATGCCCTGGCACGCACCAAGGCCCTCGTTCGCCACACCCAGGAAATGCCGCTCGAACAGGGGCTCGATATCGAGATCGAAACCGTCATGTCCTACTACGCCCAGCCCGAATTCGCCGAGGCGATGAACGGGTTCAAGACTCGCACCGCCAAGGATTTCCGCAAATGAACATTTCCGTAGACCTTTCGGGCAAGCGCGCGCTGGTAACGGGCGCAGGCTCCGGTATCGGGCGCGGCTGCGCGGAAACACTCGCCGCCGCCGGCGCCTCCGTCATCATCGCCGACATGCAGGAGGAAGCCGCCAGGGAGGTGGCCTCGGCAATCGAAAAGGATGGCGGAAAGGCCACCGCCCTTCGGCTGGACGTAACCGATTGGGACGACGCCCGGCGCGCCGCCGAAGCGCAGGAGCAGGCAGGCGGACTGCACATACTGGTCAATTGCGCGGCAACCTGGAAGATCGGCCCCTTCATCGAAACGGACAACGCCGAAATCATGTCGGGTCTTGGCGTAACGCTGGTCGGCACGCTCGTTCCGAGCCGGGCGCTTCTCCCCGTAATCATCGCCTCGGGAGGGGGTACGATTGTCAATATCAGTTCGGATGCCGGGCGGATTGGCGAGCGCAGCCAGGTCGTCTACAGCGCCGCGAAGGCAGGCGTCATCGGCTTCACCAAGGCGCTCGCGAAGGAAGTCGGCCGCAACGGTGTGCGCGTCAACTGCATCGCCCCCGGATTGACGCGAACCCCCTCTTCCGAGGCGTTTCTCGAGCAGATGCGGGTCGAGGACATCAGGCGCGCCTATCCGCTGGGCCGGGTCGGCGAGCCGGGCGACATCGCAAACGCCGTTCTATACATGGCATCGGAACTCAGCGGCTGGGTCACCGGCCAGATCCTGTCGGTCAGCGGCGGATATTCCACAGCCGGATAACATCGAGAGAGCACATGGAAGATACCGGAATAAAGATCGAACACCGCGACGGCGTTTGCTGGATCACGATCGATCGTCCCAAGCGGCTGAATGCCGTCGACACCAGCATGCTGCGCGTGATCCACGCCGAACAGCTCAGGCTCATGGACGATCCGGACGCGCCGCACGTCGTCGTGTTTTCCGGTTCTGGCAAGGCGTTTTGCGCCGGGGCGGACCTCAACCACATCGAGGCGATCAAGGCGGACCCCTTCGCCTATCGCGGATTCCTCAACGCGCTACGCGACGTGATCGAGGGCTTCGAACGGCTTCCGCAGCCGGTGATCGCCTCCGTGCGAGGCGTGGCGCTCGCCGGCGGATTCGAACTCATGCTCGGCTGCGACATCATCATCGCGGCGAAGAGCGCGATGGTTGGCGACCAGCATACGCAGCGTGGTTTCGTTCCCGGCGGAGGAAGCAGCCAGCGCATACCCAGATGGCTGTCCAGACCGCAGGCCCGCGATCTTCTGCTGACCGGCAGATGGCTGTCGGCGGACGAGGCCTACGGCCTCGGGCTGGTCAGCCGGGTCGCCGAGGACGACGAACTCGATCAGGACGTCACTGCACTGGCGCTCGAACTTGCCTCGCGGAAATGGCCGGCGATGCGTCGCATGAAGGAACTGGCCCGTCTCGCCGAGGAACTACCCCTTTCCGACGGACTCGACGTCGAGATTCGCACCTGTCTCGAGCATGGCCGCGAAGGCGGCGTACTCGACGGGATCGAAGGCTTCAAGCGCGGCGTGCGCAGCACTGCCGAAGGCTATTCGAAAGACCGTTAGCCGACACGCAAGGGAGCAACGCCGGGAGATCGGAATTCTCCGGAGCGCTTGAGCGTCATTGCATCGGAGGTACTGGCATGCTGCACCGGGCAGTCCTGCCTGAGTGGTTCAGTTTGATTGGTCGTACATGGCTTTTACGTCGTGCGCGTTCCCCTCTGCAAATGAGTGAAAAAAGCGTTGAGCCATCTCAACTGTCCTGGCCACCAAATACATCGAAAACAGTCCAGGGGCCCAGCCGGGCCACCGTTTTCAATCCCGCCAAGCGCCCCCACCAGGCGCCGGAGAAAAAAGGCGACGAAACGACCAACCCGATCGTTTCGCCGCCTGAATGTGTCTGCCAGTTCGGCGCCTCCGGGCAGACAAGTCCCATGAACAAATTCGATATCAGCCCCAGGCGTTCCGACGGGATGCAGTCTCTTCGGGACGCTCAAGTCACGTGGCCACCGCGATGACCGGCAATCAAAAGAGGGCCTGATTCCCGACTTGTCCGATATCCATGGCGGCGCCGTAGCGCTCGTCCTCGCGCAACGTGGTGCCACCGAGGCTGAAGCGGATGCCCGCCAGCACTTTCTGTGACCGGCCGGAAACGTCTTCTCCACTGAACGCGGCGTATTCGTAGCGGCCGAAGAATGAAACAGGAGAACCGTCTATCCGGTAGGTGATCTGGGTAGCGCCGGTCCAGCTCTCCACCGAGTCGTCTGAATCGCCAAGATGGCGATAGATCACCTCGTTATCCCATTTGAGGTTATCGTTGAAATAGTAACTGACCACGCCGCGGGCGCCCCACATGTCGACCTTGCCGTCTGCGTCATTGGACCTGAAATCCCCGAAATAGCCCTGACCGTAAAAAGTGTACTGGCCGGAATATATCTGGAACTCGGGGCCATACAGGAGTGAAGTCAGATCGTTGGCCCCACCGCCGATAGAGTACCTCGCCAGGCTCACATATGCGCCCAGAGCGTACGAGTTGGGGTCGCGCCAGTACATGTGCATGGCCCCGCCGGTGGTCTTGAAGATATCGTCCGATGTTTCGAGATTTTGCGCGAACAAATCACCTTGAAGGTTCCAGTTAGGGGTCAATGCAAAGTTGACCTTGGCGCTCGCACCATAATTGTGGGCATAGGCGGATTCACCGTCGGAAGAAAGAATAGCAGTCCCGAAATAACCCTGAATCTCGCCCATCACCGGCGAACCGGTCATTGCCTGTTCGTAGGGAACAGGTTCCACGAGATCGTCAGCAGCAAAACTTGCAGCGGGCAAAAGAACACACACGGCACTTGTGACAATGTATTTTATTGCTGGGTATTTCATTGCTGTCCCCAACCTCCGGTTTGGCGAATCGGATCGTGTTTGAATGTTGGGAATCATTGGAAGCAAATGCCGGCAAAGGGGGCAGCCCCCAATTGGGTGATGTCCGGCAACAAAACGTCTGGTATTCACCTGTTATTGTATGGACGCTTTGTCGACGGGCGAACAACATTGCTTCAACGACTTGTTTGAGTAGTGGGGCCGCGATGCGCGAGAACGTCAAAGGGAATCTCGCACAGGTATTTTCGATTCTGCCCGAGGCACGGGTGGCGGATGCCGTCTCGGCCACGCTGCAGCGCCTGAAGGCGGACAAGGCCGCCAATCGTGCAGTGCTCAAATGGTGCGACTTCGACCAGTCGGGGCGTTTTTTGCGCGGTGGCGTTTCGGATCTGACCGATTACATCGTCCGTATCGTGTCTCGGCCGCAGGATGATCCCGATCTGGCCGAGATGGCACGTGAAGCGGCGGATGGCGTCGCGGAGCCGGGTCGCCTGATCTGCAGCGCCGACCGGGAACGGTTCACGCTTTTCCTGCCCGACATGCTCTCGACAGCAGAAGCGCTTCCAACACCCATTGTCCGCGGCTTCGTCATCGACATGGCGGTGTTCACGCGCATTCATCTGTCGTTCCAGGCCGCGAGCCGCCTGACCGAGGCGGAGCGCCGAGTGGCGTTCCAGCTACTTGCGGGCATATCGCTTCGCGAAGCCGCTTCGATCGACGGCGTCAGCGTCGAAACCAAGCGCTCCCAAGTGAAGAATGTCACGACGAAGATGCAGTGCGCCGGCCAGACCGACCTGGTCCGGCTGCTGATGGGGCAATTATCGATCGTGCGCTCTCTCGCCGACAACGAGGCAAGGCATGCCGCCTATGCGGAAGCGTTCGTCAAGGGCCGGCTTGGCCTTGGTGCGAGCCTGACGGCCGAGCGGCTGCCAAATGGAAGATTGTTACGTTGCATCGAAGCGGGCCCTGCGGATGGAAGGCCGATCGTCGTGTTGCACGGCATGATGTTCGGCATGCTGTTGTCCGGCGTTGGGCCATATCTGGAGACAGCCAGGCTCAGGCTCCTCATGCCGTTGCGCCAAGGCTATCTCGACACGCGTCCATTGCTGGATTTGCGAACCAGCAACCGGCTGATCGCCGAGAGCCTGAAAGACCTTGCCGCATTCATCGAAAATCGCGGACTGAAACCGGCGATATTGCTCGGGCACTCGCTGGGCGCGATGCTTGCCTGGCACTTTGCCGTGAAGAACCCGACCATGGTCGACCGCCTCATCCTGCTTTCGATCAACACCGCCGGATCGGACAGGTCACGGGGGAATTACAAGGACAGGCTGTATGACGGGTACAAGACCCTGGGCGAATCCATGTCCCTGTCGCGCGCCATCACCTTCGAATTCAGCCGTCATTACCCGGACGAGAACGCGGCACGGGAGATCCTCAATCGCATGTTCGCCGATTCGCCCGCAGACATCGCGGCGATGACAGGCGAAGGCATCGCTGCCGACGTATTCGGATGGTTTCCGGAGCTCTATCAAAGCTCGATCTCGGGCATTTCCGAAGACTACGATTTCACGATGAGTAATCGACCGCTGGATTCGTCTGTGGCGAAGAGGAGCCTCTTCATCCACGGGAGCGAAGACCCACTGACATCCATCAGCGAAATCGAGGCACTTGCTCGAAGGACCTCGAGCGCTTCGTTCCATACAATTGCAGGCGCCGGCCATTTCGCTGCAGCCAGTCACGCCGACGAGGTGTGGAAAACCGTTGCCGAATTTGTTGCCGACGACCGGTATTCTGCAACGGGCAATTCCCGGAACCTGGAAGGATGAGCGCACAAAACCCCCGGCCGGCTGATGCCGATCCGGCTTCCACGCCGGGTCGCCAGAACGATGCCGGGACGGGGCTCGGCCTTCACCAGCCACCGGCAAACGCCGGACAATCCGCAACAGCTCGTACCCGTGAAGGGCCGGATGTTGAGGATCGCGGCACCCGGACATTCCGCATGCCCTGTGCTGGCCCGACAAGGCTCACATCTGCAACGGCACCAGTTCTTCCGGTCGCCATCCGATTCTTGTTTCGCGTTGCTTCGTCACCGTCTTTTCGGAATCGGTGACCGCAACCAGTTCGACGCCTCCGGCGCGGATCGCCGACCGGGTCTGGCTGCCGAGATAATTCTGCGTCTCGATCGTACCGACAATTGCCGTCATGGACTTGTCCGGATTGAAGGCGATCGCCTCCTTGCGCAACATGAACTTGTGCTTGCCGGGTTCGAGGCCAGGAGCGGAAGCGACAGGGATTTCGGTGCCGTCGGCAAAACGCCCCCGCCAGGACCGGCTAGACTTCGCAACGTCGAGTTCGACGATATTGGCACCGCCCAGAAAGTCGGCGGCGAACACGGTGCGCGGCCGGCGATAAATCTCCTCGGGCGTGCCCTGCTGCTCTATCCGGCCGCGGTTCATCAGGATAACGCGGTCGGCAAGCCCCAGCGCCTCGGACTGATCGTGGGTGACGAAGATTGTCGTCAAACCGAGACTTTCGTGCAGGCGCTTGAGTTCGACCTGCATGCCCTCGCGCAGCTTCGCGTCGAGATTGGAGAGCGGCTCGTCGAGCAACAGGAGGTCGGGTTCGGCGACAATGGAGCGAGCCAGCGCCACGCGCTGCTGCTGGCCACCCGACATCTGGCGAGGATAGCGGTCGGCAAGATGGTCGAGCTTGACCAGTTCCAACGCCTTGTGCGCCTTTTCGCGCTGTTCCTCACGGCTCAGCTTCGAGCGCATGCGTAGTGGAAAACGAACGTTCTCCAGCGCACTCATGTGCGGCAGCAAGGCATAGCTCTGGAACATCAGGGCAATGTTGCGGTTTTCCGGCGCCAGGTCGGTTACGCCCCTGCCCGCAATGTCGATGGCGCCGGAATCAAGGCTCTCCAGCCCTGCCATGATGCGCAGGAGCGTTGACTTGCCGCAGCCGCTCGGGCCGAGCAGCGCGATGAATTCGCCCTTCGCAACGTCGAGGTCGAAATCTTCGAGGACGGTGACGTCACCGAAGCGCTTGATTACCGATCGTACGGACAGTTGATGCATGACTTGCCTCAGGTGATTCTCGAAAGGCCGAATACGCGGTTCAGCAGCACGACCAGCACCATGGTCATGACGATCATCACCGTCGAGACCGCGGCCACGGACGGGTCGGGACTGAATTCCAGCGTCGAATAGATTCGCATCGGCAGGGTTTCGACATTCGGCGCGCGCATGAAGAGTGCGACCACGGCATCGTCGAAGGAAATGTTGAAGGCAAAGAAGGCGCCCGCCGCCATGCCGGTGCGGCACTGGGGCAGGATGACGAGCAGATAGCGCTGCCACCATCGCGCGCCCATGACGCGCGCGGCCTCGTCGAGATGGGGATCGATGTCGGCCAGGTTGGCCGAAACGGTGCGGATGACATAGGGCATGGTGATCACGGTATGGCCGATGACCAGCCCCGCGAAAGAGGGGCCGGAAGCGTATCGGCTGAACACGATCAGCAGGCCTATGGCGAAGATCAGCGAAGGCAGGATCAGCGGCGAAAGGAAAACCGACCCAATGACCGACCTGCCCGGAAAACGGAACCGCGACAAGGCGATGGCCGCGGGCGTGCCGAGAGCAAGTGACAGGACGACGGTGGTCATCGCCAGTTTGAGGCTGGTCCAGCCGGCGTTGAGATAGGCGTCGGAACCGAGGATCTCGCCATACCAGCGCAATGAAAGACCGGGCGGCGGGAACACGAGAAAGGCGCTGGTCGAAAAGGAACTGGCGATTACGACGAGCAGCGGCACCAACATGTAAAGCCCCACCGCCACGAGGAAAATTGCCGTGGCGGCGATTACCCAGCGTGGGGTTGCAGCGATCATGCCTTGCCTCCCGCGCGCGAGGTCACGACCATGTAGGGGATGATCAGCGCCAGCGTGGCGATGAGCAGGACCACCGACAGCGCGGCGCCGAAGCCCCAGTCGAAAGAGCCGGTCATCTGCTGGTAGATGCTACCGGCCATGACCTGCAGGCGCACGCCGCCGACCAGCGATGGCGTGATGAACGAACTGATCGAAAGCGCGAAGACCAGCAAGGAGCCGGAGGCCAGGCCCGGCACCGAAAGCGGCAAGGTCACGTGGCGGATGGAACGGAAGAACCCTGCACCCATCACCCTCGACGCCTCCTCGAGCGAGACGGGGATCTGGCCGAGGCTGCCGAGCGTCGTCAGGACGAGAAAAGGCAGCAGAACCTGCACCATGGCGATAACGATGCCGGTTTCCGTGTGCATCAGCGAAATGCTCCGGTCGATCAGCCCCAATTGCTGGAGCGACCAGCTCAGCACGCCGCCGGGCCCGAGAATGACCAGCCAGCCGAAGGTGCGGATGACGACGCTTGTCATGAGGGGAAGAATGAGCAGCACGATCAGCGTTGTGCGCAGCAGCTTGCCGGCGCGGGAGATGACCACGGCCAGGGGAAAGCCGATCACCAGGCAAAGCACGGTGATGACGAGCGCGAGACGGAAGGTGCGCAGCGCCACGCCGGCATAGAAATCGTCGACGACGATCTTGGCGTAGTGCTCCATCGTGAGCCGGCCCGCTTCCGCGCCGACCGTCAGGAAGCTCTGGATGAGGAGCTGGATGGCGGGAAAGAAGAAGGCCAGCAGGAGGAAGAACAGGCCCGGGGCGAGCAAAATCGCGGGCTCGCGACCCATTCGCCTCGCATCACCCGACATTGATCGATCCTTCCCGCTGCAACGTCTCTTCCAGAAGCGTTTTCGTTTCCGGGATGGTTTCAGGGAAGCCGCCGAGCGGCTTCCCCGATTCTTGCAAGCGCCGGCTGGCGATCACTTCGCAATCGCGCGCGACCAGGCCTCGTTCCAGGACGAGCGCTTTTCCGCGATCTCGTTGGCGTCGAAGGTCACGAGCTTGGCGACCGCATCTTCGCCGTAGACCACTTGCGCGGCCACCTCGTCGGAAAGCTTGGCTTCCTTGTTGGTCGGCGTATAGCGCAGCGCCTCGGCCCATCCCTGGGATGCCTCCGCACGGATGGAAAAGTCGATAAACTTGAGGGCGAGATCGCGCTTCTTCGTACCCTTGACGAGGTTGACCGTGATCGGTGCGAGGACGCCGCCCTCCTCGGGCTGGATGAACTTGACCGGCAGGCCGGCCTTGGTCAGCGTGAAGGCATAGTCCTGTGCGTAAGGCGCGATCCAGGCATTACCCTGCGCGAAGTTCTGCTGGATTTCGGGCGACTTGGAAACGACGGTCGAGGTGGGCAGAATGCCCTTCACGAATTCAAGACCCGGCTCGATGTCGTCGAGCGTGCCGCCAGCCACCTTGTTGATCATCAAAAGGCCAAGCATGCCGTAGGTGTTGCTCGCGGCATCCGTGAACAGGACATGGTTTTGATAGTCGGGGTTGGCGAGGTCCTTCCAAGAAGCCGGCGCTTCGGCGATCTGGTCGGTATTGTAGAGAAGCCCGATGACCGCGGTCGAATAGGTCGGCCCGATGCCCCTGTCGAGGCCCGCAACGGCGAAGTCGTACATCTTGTCGTAGTTGGACAGTTCCGCCGGCTCGATCGGGGCGAGAAGGTCTTCGGCTGCGGCGGCGTGTTCGAGACCGCCGGAGAAATGCACCACGTCGAACTTCGGATTGTCCTTCTGGGCGCGCAACTGCGCCAGCGTGTCGGCCGAATAGGCGGTGACCACCTCGACCTTCACATTATACATTTTCTCGAAGGGCGTGATCACCAGTGCGCGGTGCGTTTCCTCATAGGAGCCGCCGAAGGAGTTGATGGTCAGGGTTTCCTGGGCGGACGCATTGGCGGCAAGGGAGGCCGCGATGATCGCTCCGAAGGCTGTCGCCAAAATGCTGGATCTTTTCATTTCCTGTCATCCTTTTTCTGGATTTCGGCCACCGGCCAGTTACGTCAAACGACCGATTTCTACCGTCTTGATGCCCTCGACCCGCGTCAGCGCGCAGGCTTTGGCGAATTCTTCCAGCCCCTCGGTGATCTTCCCGAACATGTTGCAGGGCGTCCAGCCGAGCGGGCCATTGATGCGCGCGCCGGGTGCGTAGAAGATTCCGATCTCCCAGAGTTCTTCCGGCAGACCCTTCATCGCGTTCTTGCCCTGGTAGAACCACAGACATTCGCCTGCCTCGGGATAGCAGGTCTGGTTTTCGGCGGGGATGGAGGTGGGGTCGAAATTCTGCCCTTCCTCGGGCAGGCCCATCATGATTTCGGGCCCCGCGAACATTGCGTGGATCGCCGGCATGCGGACAGGTTTCGCCAGCGCGTCCCAGATCGCACGCGAGGTTTCCGGCGCGCCTTCCTCGTAAAGGGTGATCACGGCACGCGTGCCCAGTTCGACGAACTCGGCATAAAGCTGCTTGGGCATTCCATTCCTTTCCGACACAAAAAACTTGTTCCGGCAAAGAACGTTGCACCGCACCAATAAATTGTCTAATCAAAAAATCGATTTGCATAATAGATGGAATTTATCAGCTGTCGGAAGCGACCCCCCCTGTGCGCACCGTGGAAGCCGGCGGGCTCACCATCAAGAATTTGCGAACCTTCTTCTGGCTGGCGCGGCTGTGCAACTACCATGCGGTCGCCAGGCAACTCGGGATCACCCAGCCGGCGGTCACCTCCCGCATCGCGAGCCTGGAGGACGAACTGGGCATCAGGCTGTTTTCACGCGACCGGCAATTGGTGACCCTGACACCGGAAGGGCAGGACGCGCTTCGGCTTTGCGAGGGTGTGCTGGAGCGGGTCGACGACATTCTCATGCGCTATTCGGGCACGGCCGACCATGCCGGCGTCGTGCGAATCGGCATCGTCGACACGGTGGCGCGAACATGGCTTCCTGCGGTCCTCAACCGGGTGCGCAAGGAATTTCCCAACATCGTGCTCGAGATCACCAACGAAAGCACCATGGAACTGCATGCCATGCTGCGTTCTGGCACGTTGTCGATGAGCATCACGATCAGCCCGTGCGACGAAGTCGACATCGCCAATACCGGGATCGGGCAATACCCGATCGAGTGGGTCGCAAGCGGCGAACTCATCGAGAAGGACCGGGTTTACACGAGCCAGGAGCTGACAGCATTCCCGCTGATCGGTTACCTGGCCAACAGCCCGCCGGCGCTTCTCATGCAGCGCTATTTCGGCGATGCAATGCAAATGCCGGCCGTGCGCAACACGACCAATTCCATGTCCACGATGATCTGGCTTGCGGAAAACGGGCTGGGCATTGCCGCGATCCCGCCCCAGGCGATCCCCCAGCATCTGGGTGACGGCCGGTTGATCGTCGTTCGGACAGAGCGCCGTTTTGACCCAATGCCGTTCTACCTGAACTGCAGGGTTCGCCCCTACTCTCCCGTCGTCAAGGTCGTGGAAGCGCTGATCCGCGAAGAAGCGGAGCGGTTTGCCAATCAGTGATCCGTTGCGCCCGCACCCGATCGGCAAATCCGGATAACCGACGCTTCGAAGAGAGATGCCAGCCAAGCGGCGCGATCAACCAGGTCGAGTGCTGTGCACCGACCCTCGCGCCGTCCTTCAAGATCAGCGCTGACATCGCAAGGATCCGACAACTCGCGCCCGGCAAGGCCGCGCACCGCTCAGCATTTTTCATCTGGAACCCGTTTCCATCGCAAAGCCATCGGGCGCCGACGCGTGGACGCCGAGTAGTTCGTATGGACGATGCAAAGATTGCTTTGTGTCGTGTTTGTTCCGATTGTACCGGCGACCGGTTCCAGGAAAGGGCCGAAAGTGTCGATACGCGTGGTCGAGTGGTGCAAATGCCGCAGTCCCGGCATACCGTTCGCCACATCGGTGAAACTACAACTTCGCGATAGGCGCGAACGTGATGCTCGTAGGTAGCCGGCTTCTTGTTGCAGCCGCCAGAGCAAACGGGAGGAAGAGAATGAAGAGAAGGCAATTGATCAAGGCGGCCGCGACGTTTGCAACAGCGGCAACCCTGTCCACGACAGCATTGATTTCAACGGGCTTTGCAGCCGACGATGTGTTCCGCGTTGTCGTGCTTGGCGGGTTGAGCGCCAAGGGCATTCTGGCCGACAATTCCAGCACGTCGGTCCTGGCAGCCCAGGCAGGTGCCGAAATCGTCAACAAGAACGGCGGCATCGGCGGCAAGAAGGTCGTTGTCGAGGTTCTCGACGACCAGGCCAACCCGACGGTAGCCGTCACCAAATTGCGCGAGGCGATCAATTCCTCGTCCAAACCCGACGCCGTTCTGAACTCGGGCCCCTCGACAATCGCGGAGGCAACGCTTCCGATCATCAACCAGGCCGGCATCCTGTCGTTCAATATCGGCCCGACCAAGACATCGTGGGACGCGGCGAAATTTCCGCTGAACTTCGATCTGTCGCCCGCACCGGCCAATTACGCCTCGGGTTTCCTCGATTACATCAAGGTCAAGGGTTACAAGTCGGTCGGCATCATTCACGGCAACAGCGCCTATGGCGAAGCGCTTGGCACACTGATGGAAAAGACGGTCAGCGAGGGCGGCGTCACCGTCACGGCCAAGGAAGGCTATGACTACTCGGCGCTGGACATGACCCCGCAGCTCGACAAGATCAAGTCGACCAATCCGGAAGCGCTCATCGTCGACGGTTACGGTTCGGTCGTCGGCTATGTCCTTCAGGGCATCCAGAAGCTGGGTTGGGACATTCCCCTGCTCGGCGACAATTCCATCGCCGCGACCGGCCTGATCTCCAAGACCCCGCCCGATGGCGTCCTTGGAACCGATGCGGTCAAGAATCTGGTGATGCAGGTCTTTTCGAGCACCAAGTACGACCCTGACGCAACCGGCGTGAACGAAGCGGTCGCGACCATGAAATCGCTCGGCCCGATCAAGGCATCGCTGATCCTGGCCTACAATTACGACGCGCTCGCGCTGATGGCGGCGGCCGCAGAGGCAGCCGGATCGACCGACGCCAAGGCAATGGCCGCCGCGTTGGAGACCGATGCCGTGACGACTGCCGCGAAAACGGAGATCCTGAAGAAGTACAATTTCAGCAAGGAAAGCCACGCGGCCAATCCGTCCAACGATTCGTTCGCCTTCATCGCGCCTTCGGAACTGAAGGACGGCCAGTACCAGTAAGCGCATTCAAGCTGCGCATCGTGGCGGACGGGTGATCTGCGAGTACGCCGCATCACCCGACTGCCGCGACCGACAAGAGCAGGCCGGCGACCAAAATCCCCAGGGAACAAGTTGCCGGCCGCCATGACCGGGCCGGGCAAGGCCGGTCAGGCGCGCCCGGGGGTGCGACTGAACGAGATGCCTTGAGGCCTGATCCCTGAACTCCCGAACCCGGCGACGCCTCGGGACCGTCGAATTCAGCAAGCAAGAGGATCGGAACATGACCCTGGTTTGGGGTGGCCTGGCCCTGGGAGCGATCTATGCGCTCGTGGCGATCGGTTACAACATCGTCTACCTTTCGGCCAAGACCTTCAACTTCGCCCACGCACAGCTCCTCATGCTGGGAGTCTTCGTCACTTACACCTGTTTGATGGAGTGGCGGCTTCCCTGGCTTCTGGTGATCGTACTGGCGGCCGCGGCAGTGGCAGTGGTCGCGGCGATCGAAAACCTCGTTGCCGTACGGCCGGTCAAGGACGTGCACAACATCCTTGTCACCACACTTGGGGCATCCACCTTTCTGGACGGAACGGTGTCGCTTATCTGGGGCAACCAGCCGCTCGCGGTCTCGTTCCCACTGGGCGGAAACGCCATCGATCTGCTCGGTGGCCGGGTCTATCCCATCGAGCCCATTCTCATTCTTCTGGTCATCGTCATCGTCCTGGCCGATTTCTGGATCAGCCGCCGGTTTCTTGTCGGACTGGCGCTTCGGGCCATGTCGGAAGACCCGGAGGCTGCCCAATTGCGCGGGGTGAATATCCGCGCCATGGCGTTCGGCGCCTTCGTGGCGGCCGGAGCGCTGGCCGGGGCGGCAGCCGTGTTCGTCGGGCCGAAGACTTTCGCGGTTTCGACACTTGGAGATTCGCTCGCGCTCAAGGGTTTCGTGGCGCTGGCCATCGGCGGTTTCGGCTCGATGCCGGGCGCACTCGTCGGGGGTGCCGCCGTCGGTTTGGTGGAAATCCTTGCGGCGCGATATCTGGGCGGCGAGTACAGCAATCCCATGATCTTCGTGATGCTCCTCACCGTTTTCATCATTCGACCTGCGGGTCTCTTCGTCCACTCGTCCGAGCGAACGGTCTAGATCATGTTCAATAATTCTTCCGCAAACCGCCCGCTTTGGCTGATCCCTCTCGCGGTGGGGGTACTGTTCCTCTTCCTTCCCCTTCTGGGTCTGGATTACGGCACGTCGCGCCAGGTGCAACTCAGCATCATCCTCGCCCTGGTCGTCAGCGGCATGAACCTCAGCCTCGGCTATGCCGGCGAACTGGCGCTCGGTCAGGTCGCCATGTACGCAGCCGGCGCCTATGCGGCCGGTCTGTTGTCGATCCATGGCCAGACCGACCTGCTGATCCAGCTTGCCGCCGCCGGCCTCAGCGGCCTGGTGGTGGGCGTTCTGACCGGCGTGCCGGGACTGCGCATGGGCAGCTGGACCCTGGCGATGACGTCGTTCTTCCTGGTCCTCCTCGTCCCCGACATCATTTCGGTGTTCAAGGAATATACCGGCGGCCGCAATGGCCTCGCGGGCATCAATCCGCCGACGGTTTTCGGATACGACCTGGGTTCGACCGGCTATTACGTCGCAATGGTGCTCGTGACGATGGCCTGGTTCGCAGCGATGCGGAACATTGTCGCCTCGCGCATGGGGCTGGCCTTGCGGGTGCTCAAGAAAAGTCCGGTACTCGCTTCGGCGATGGGCATCTCGGTCTACCGCATGAAGCTGATGGCCTACGCGCTGGCGGCAATTCCGGCGGGCCTTGCCGGTGCGCTGTTTGCCAATCTCGACCTTTACGTCTCGCCGGAATCAATCGGGTTCGGTTTCGCGGTGACCGTTCTGGCGGCTTCGGTTCTTGGCGGGTCGATGAGTGTTTACGGTGCGATCGCAGGGGCGGGCGTGCTTCAGTTCGCGCTCAACTATTCCAGTGACCTGCAGCAATTCTCCCCCCTGATCGCGGGCGTGATCCTGATCGTGGGAGGCGTTGCGCTTACCGGGGGCCTGGCAGGCATGGGAGAAACGACCGTGCGCTGGCTGGGCGCCCGCCTGGCAGGTGCGGGGAATGACAATGCGCGCGCCTCGGCCGGCGCTTCGGCCGGCACGCTGGATCATATCGACGGGCAGCCCCTCATCGCCAATGACGTTTCCAAGTCTTTCGGCGGCAATCAGGCGCTCGACGGCGTGTCGCTGCAGGCAATGCCGGGCGCCATCACGGCGCTGATCGGCCCCAACGGATCGGGCAAGACCACGCTGCTGAACATCATCTGCGGGTTCTATCGCGGCCAGTCGGGCGAGATCAGCCTCGGCGGCAAGGAAATGCACGGGCTTGCGCCCGACCGGGTTGCAAGGCTCGGCGTATCGCGCACCTTCCAGACGCCGCACATCCCGGATCAGCTGACCGTCAAGGAAGTGGTCATCACGGGCCGCTACACGCATGAGCAGGCATCGATCCTCGGGGTGTTGTTCCGTTCGCCGCGTTACAGGCGCATCGTACGCAACGACGAGCGGGACGCGAAGCGTGTGCTGGAACTGGTCGGGCTTGCGCATCTGGAGTCGGTCGTCGCCACATCGCTTCCGCTCGGCCAGCGTCGCCTTCTGGAACTGGCGCGCTGCCTGATCTCCAATCCGGGCGCCATTCTCCTCGATGAAGTGGCCTCCGGACTCGACGAAAACGAGATCAAGGTTCTTTCGCGCATATTGCGGGAATTGCGGGACAAAGGGAGCACCATCGTGCTCGTGGAGCACAATTTCCAGCTCGTGACTTCGCTTGCCGACCAGATCTTCGTGCTGGCGCAGGGGCGCGTCATGTCCTCGGGCACCCCCGAGCATGTTCGCGCCGATCCGAAGGTCAAACGCGAATATCTCGGCGTGGATACGGGGAACGGAGACCAGGAATGACCAAGCACCGCAAACCCATTCTCGAGGTCAAGAACCTCACGACGGGATATGGCGATCTGGTGGTCGTGCGCGACCTGTCGTTCGAAGTCTATCCCGGCGAGATCACCGTGCTGCTGGGACGCAACGGCGCCGGCAAGACCAGTTCGCTGCGCGCGCTGGGCGGTCTCAATCCATTGCTGTCCGGCTCGATACGCCTTGGCGACGTCGACCTGGGCCGCGTTCCCGCTGCAGCCAGGGTGCGCATGGGATTGTCCTACGTGCAGGAGGGCAAGCGTGTCTTCCACAAGCTGTCGGTCGAGCAGAACCTGCTGCTGGGCGGCTATTCGCTGCCCGTCGGGCGGCGCCAGATCGAAGGCGAGATCGAGCGCATCTATGGCCTGTTCCCGATCCTGAAACAGAAACGGCACGACAAGGCGGGAAGCATGTCGGGCGGACAACAGCAGATGCTCGCCATCGGTCAGGCGCTGATGGCCCAGCCGAAAGTGCTGCTGCTGGACGAACCCTCGGGCGGTCTTGCCCCGGTCATCGTCAACGAGGTCTTCCGCACCGTCGATCAATTGAAAGACGAAGGGCTGGCGGTATTGCTGGTCGAGCAGGCGGTCGAGGCATCGCTAGAAATCGCCGACAGCGTGACGGTCCTCGATGTCGGCCATACCGTTTTCTCGGCTCGCACGGAGGAACGCGACGACATGCTGGATGCCGTGAAGGAAGCCTATATGGGGCACCCGACCTCGTGACGCGACGCCGGGTGACCAACGCATTCGTGAGACGAGCGCGTTTGCGACGCGAGGATTGGCGGATCAGCCTGCGTTCCTGCGCAAATGCCTGAACGCAGGCCGGCAATTGCCAATATGCTTCAGGGCCAAAGAATGCTTCAGGGCTTGATTGGCTGGTAGAGCGGTGCGCCGTATAGCGGGCGCCGCGACAGCGGACGGCCGCCGTCCACATCTTCGACACCAAAGCGTTCCGCCAGTTCGGTGGCATAGAAGGTGCCACCGGAAAACGACATGAGATCCGGCGCGGCGTGCAGGGCGGCGATTACCCGCCCGCAGAAGAATTCCGACTCCATGTAGTCTTTCAGCCCCTTGATGCTGTCGACTTCGCCACGGCCCAGATGGCTGAGCGTTCGTTCCGTGCCGATCAGGCCGGGCCAGATCGAAACGGCAGCGATCGAATGCCCGGCGAGATCGTGCGCCATGTCGAAGGCCAATTTGTCCTGCCCGGCCTTGCCAACCCCGTAGGGCAGGCTATGGCGAAATACCCTGGCGCCTGGGCCCGACGTGTTGACGATCAGTCCGCCCGGTCCCGAGGCGATCATGAGCGGCGCGGCAAGGGTGCTCGCGGCATAGGAGCTTCGCAAGCCGATATCGATCATGTCCGTCCACAGCGAGAGCGGTCTTTCCCAGAAGGGGCTATCCTTCACGGACCAGTCGGGCATGCCAAACGCATTGTTGACGAGGACATCAAGCCTGCCTCTGTCGGCTTTCACCTGCTCGAAAAGGCCGGCGGTCTGCTTGTCATCGAGGTGGTCGCAAACGATCGCGACGCCCTCGCCGCCCGCCTCGTCCACGGCCCTGGCCGTGTCATGAACCGTGCCCGACCATGTGCCGGTCGGCCTGGAACCGCTCCGCCCCGTGCAATAGACGGTGTATCCCGCCGCGCCCAATGAAATGGCGATCCCTCGCCCGAGGCCGCGACTGGCTCCGGTTACGACGGCAACGGGTCTGGCGGCGTTTGTCTCGCTCATGCGGGAATCCCTTTTCTTCGGTTGGCGGCGCGGTTCGGCCCAGTCGTCGCTTGGTCAAGAATCGATTGGCCAGATCATCGCAAGCGATCCGTAAGCCGGCCCCTGCCCGGACGAAACGTCCAAATGGATCATGCGAATGCAAAGTGCGCTCAATCGTCATGCTTACATCACGCTTACCGGCGGTCAGAGCTTCCTGGAGCACGGCCGAAGCCGGATCGGTGCCCAGGTCAGGACAGGGAATGGCGCGCGCAGGTGAAGTTAGCCCCCGTAACGGCCTGATAGTCCGTTTGGCCGATGCGTGGGCGATGCCCGCATATCCAGGACTGGACGATGAGCACATTCACTCCGCCAGAAGATTTCCCCCATCCCCATGTCAGCTTCCGTGGCGAAGTGGGACCCGATTGGCTGGATGCCAACGAGCACATGAACGTATCCTGGTACGACCGGGTGTTCGACGAGGCCGAAATGCGGTTCTTCGTGGAATTCGGCATCGAGGAGAACTCCATCCGCGAGACCGGCCTGACCTTCTTCCGGCTCGAGAAACTCGTCGGCTACGAACGGGAGAACATGTCGGGAGACGCGATCGAGGTCCGCAGCCGTGTGATCTGGACGGACTTCCGCCGAGTTCATCATTTCCACGAAATGTGGAACCTCACCCGCCAGTACAGGGCCGCCCATGTCGATGCGGTGTCGATCCACGTCGATCTGCGCACCCGAAAGAGCGTCGAAATGACGTCGCCGCAGGCGCGCGCCGTCATCGCACGTTGCGTCGCGGCGCATGCCGGCGAACCGCCGGTTGCAGGCATATTGCACCGGATCGAAGGCCGTCGGCCCGTGCGCTGATCCGGCCGGCCGCTCCGCGCCTCTCGACGAACCGCCGGCACGGGCCGATGATGGGAGAGGCCGGCAGTGGCTTTAGTCTCTTTGGACGATTGCCCGCATACGACCTGACCATAAGTTCCGCCAGATACGAAAGGGCATGAGATGAACGACTTCGTCGAGCCGCGAAAAGCGGACATTGTCTACGAGACGGACGAGCCGGTCCTGTATGAGACCGAGGGGCCGATCGCGTGGGTGACCATGAATCGCCCGACCTACAACAATGTCCAGAACTCCCAGATGACCTACGCGCTGGACGACGCCTTCAAGCGGGCGATCGATGACGACGCTGTGCGGGCGATCATCCTGAAAGGCGCGGGCAAGCATTTCTCCGCCGGCCACGACATCGGCACGCCGGGACGCGATGTCGACAAGAGCTTCGAGCGCCGCCTCTTGTGGGCGGATCACTTCAACAAGCCCGGCGCCGAGTTTCTCTATACGCGCGAGCACGAGGTCTATCTGGGCATGTGCAGGCGCTGGCGCGAGATGCAGAAACCCACGATCGCGCTCGTCCAGGGCGCCTGTGTCGCGGGCGGCCTGATGCTCGCCTGGATATGCGATTTCATCATCGCCACGGAAGATGCCTTCTTTCAGGATCCCGTGATGCGGATGGGCATTCCGGGCGTGGAATATTTTGCTCACGCCTATGAATTGCCGCCGCGCGTGGCCAAGGAATTCCTGCTGCTCGGCGAACGCATGCCCGCGGCGCGCGCGCACCAGTTCGGCATGGTCAACAAGATCGTCACGCGCGAGGAACTGGACGAGGCCGGCCGTGAAATGGCGACCAAGCTCGCCGGCTTCCCCCGGCTCGGATTGTGGCTCGGCAAACAGGCGATCAACCACGTCGAAGAACTGGCGGGCAAGCGCGTAGCCATGGATGCCGTCTACCACATGCACCATTTCGCGCACGCCCAGAACGATCTTGTCACCGGCGACCGCCTTGGCGGACTCGACGGCAAGAGCATGGCCGCCGCCAACAAGAAGCAGGCCGGCAAGGACTGAACCGGCCAGAAACTGAACCAGGCATTGCCGGCCAATAACGGGATCCGCGATCGTGGACTTGCATTACACCGACGAGCAGGAAGCCTTCCGTCAGGAAGTCCGCACATGGATGGAGGCGAACGTGCCCTCCGCCCCGCTGCCGTCATTCGATCTGTCCCGAGAGGGATTCGAGGCACACAGGGCCTGGGAACGCACGCTGAGCGAGGGGCAATGGGGCATGGTCACCTGGCCCAAGCGCTATGGCGGGCGCGGCCTCGACCTGATCCAATGGCTGATCTTCGAGGAAGAATATTACCGTGCGCAAGCGCCGTTGCGAGTCAACCAGAACGGCATTTTTCTTCTCGGACCCACCCTCATGGAATACGGCACGGACGAGCAGAAGGCGCGGTTCCTCACGGCAATGGCCTGCGGCGACGAGATATGGGCGCAGGCATGGTCGGAACCGCAGGCCGGCAGCGACCTCGCGGCGGTATCCTCGTCCGCGACACGCGATGGCGACGACTATCTTCTTAAAGGGCACAAGATCTGGTCCTCGCGCGCGGTCTATGCAGACTGGGCTTTCGGCCTGTTCCGCACCGACCCGCAATCGGAACGCCACAAGGGCCTGTCGCTGATCTTCTTCCCGCTCGATGCACCCGGTGTTCGCGTGCAACCGATACCGCAGATCGACGGAGAGACCGGCTTTGCCGAAATCTTTCTCGAAGACGTGCGCGTGCCGGCATTCAACCGGCTGGGCGGCGAAGGCGAAGGCTGGAGCATCTGCATGGCCACCGCCGGTTTCGAGCGCGGCCTGATGCTGCGTTCGCCGGCCCGCTTTCAAGTGGCAGCCAGAAAGCTGGTCGACCTATACAAGGCGCACGAGAACGAGGTCGAGCCGTGCGTGCAAGCCGCTGTACTGCAAAGCTGGATGGACGCGGAAGCCTATGCGCTCTCGGTGTATGCCACGGCCTCCCGGCTGGAAGCAGGCGAACGTATCGGCGCAGAAGCGAGCACCAACAAGATCTTCTGGTCTGAAATGGACATCGCCATGCACAGGAGCGCGCTTTCGATCCTGGGCGCCCGGGCTGAACTCCTGCATTCGGCACCGGCAGCCGGCGATGTGGGCAGATGGCTTGACGGCTACTTCTTCTCCCTCGCCGGCCCCATCTATGCCGGTTCCAACGAGATACAACGCAACATCATCGCCGAGCGCATGCTTAGCCTGCCGAGAGCCTGAGCGATGGATTTTCGCTTCACCGAAGAACAGGAAATGATGGCGAACGTCCTGCGCGAGCTGCTCGGCGACCTTTGCCAGTCGTCCGATTTGCGCAGGCTGATGGAATCGGGCCAGGCGCGCGACGAACGTCGCTGGTCCGGCATCGTCGACATGGGCCTTGCCGGCGCTCTGGTGCCGGAGAGCTATGGCGGGCTCGGTCTGAAACCAGTCGATTTCGTGCGCATCGCGGAAGCCGCCGGCCATGCCTGCCTGCCCGAGCCGCTTGTCGAGAATGCCGGTGTCGCGCTGCCGCTTCTGGCCGAAGCAGCGCCGGGTAACGAATTGCTCGCAGCAGCCCTTGAAGGCGCGGCCACGATAGCCGTCTCGCATCCGTCGAATGCCTTCATCGCAGACGCAGACAGCGCGGGCGCGCTCCTTCTCGAACGCGAGGGCGAACTGCATCTGGTCAACCCGGCGCAGGCAAGGCTGGAAAGACAGGAAAGCGTCGACCCGTTCCGCCGGTTGTTCACCGTCGCTTTCGAACCCGGATCGTCAACCCGGATCGCCAGCGCCGCCGATGCAGCGCCGATGCTTCGCGCCGCGTTCGATCGCGGCGCATTGTTCGCGGCCGCCCAACTCATCGGCATCGCGCAACGCAGCGTCGACCTTGCCGTCGCCTATGCCGGCGAACGCCGGCAATTCGGCAAGCCGATCGGCAGCTATCAGGCGGTCAAGCACCGTCTGGCGAGCGCACAGGTGAAGATCGAATTCGCAAAGCCCGTCGTCCATGCCGCGGCGGCATCGCTACCCCAATCCGATCTCTATTCGGCGGCGCGTGTCTCGCATGCAAAGCTTGCCGCCGGGCAGGCAGCGGACGATGCCGTGCGCGCGGCGATCCAGGTCCATGGCGCGATGGGTTATTCCTGGGAGGTCGACGTCCACTTCTACCTCAAGCGCGCCATCGCACTCGACAGCTGGTGGGGCACAAAAGCCTTCCACCGCGCGCGCGTCGGTCAACGTGTCTTCACCGGCCGGCTCGGGCCGGAACACACATTCGCAAAGGAAAGTCAGAATGCCTGAGGCTTACATTGTCGACGCGGTGCGCACCCCCGTCGGGCGCAAGAAAGGGTCGCTCGCGGCCATGCATTCGGCCGACCTGGGCGCGGTGCCGATCTCGGCGCTGATGCAGCGCACCGACATCGATCCCGGCGCCGTGGATGACGTGATCTATGGCTGCACCGACACCATCGGAAGCCAGTCTGGCGATATCGCGAGAACCTGCTGGCTGGTGGCCGGCCTGCCCGAACATGTGCCGGGCGTGACAGTCGACCGCCAATGCGGTTCGGCGCAGCAGGCGGTTCACTTCGCGGCCCTTGGCGTGATGAGCGGCCAGCAGGATCTGGTGGTTGCCGGCGGCGTGCAGAACATGAACGCGATCCCCATCTCGGCAGCGATGATCGTCGGCCAGCAATTCGGCTTTCCCACGCCCTTCGCCACCTCGCAGGGCTGGCAAGCGCGTTACGGAGACCAGGAAGTCGGCCAGTTCCGCTCTGCAGAGATGATCGCGGAGAAGTGGAAAAGTTCGCGCGAGGAAATGGAGCGCTTCGCATTCGAAAGCCATCGTCGCGCCATCGATGCCATCGATTCCGGGCGCTTCAAGCGCGAGATCGTACCGGTTGGCGAATTCGACACCGACGAAACGCCGCGCCGCGAAACCAGCATCGAGAAGATGGCGGAACTCAAACCCCTGGTCGAGGGCGGAAGCGTAACCGCCGGCGTTTCGAGCCAGAACGCCGATGCTTCATCGGCATTGCTGATCGCATCTGAACGCGCGGTGAAGGATCACGGCCTGAAACCGCGGGCGCGTATCCACACCATGACGGTGCGCGCCGCCGATCCCGTGTGGATGCTGACCGCGCCCATTCCCGCCACGCAGCATGCGTTGAAGAAAAGCGGCCTTTCCGTCGACGACATCGACCTTTTCGAATGCAACGAGGCCTTCGCCTCCATTCCGCTTGCCTGGATGAAGGAGATCGGCATTCCGCACGAGAAGGTGAACGTCAACGGCGGCGCCATTGCGCTCGGCCATCCGATCGGCGCGACCGGCGCGCGCGTCATGACGACGCTGCTTTGCGAACTCGAACGTCGCCAGGGCCGTTACGGCCTGCAGACCATGTGCGAGGGCGGCGGGCAGGCCAACGTAACGATCATCGAAAGATTGTAGCCCCATGCCGGTCTATTCCTTCGAGGGCATCGTGCCGGTTGTCGATCCGACCACCTACCTGCATCCCAGTGCGGTGCTGATCGGCGATGTCACGATCGGGCCGCGCTGCTATATCGGCCCGCACGCCTCGCTTCGCGGCGATTTCGGACGCATTCTCATCGAGGGAGATTCGAGCATCCAGGATTGCTGCACCTTGCATACCGGGGCGGGTTCGGACTGTATCGTGAAGCGCGGCGCGACCATCGGCCATGGCGTCGTGCTGCACGGCTGCGCGGTCGGGGTGAACGCACTCGTCGGCATGAACAGTGTCGTGCTGGACGGTGCCGAGATCGGCGAGGAATCCCTGGTTGCTGCGCTCAGCCTCGTCAGGAACGACGCAATCATGCCTGCACGCCATCTGATCGCCGGCAACCCGGCGAAACCGGTCAGGGAATTGCCGGAGAAGGCCATCCTTTGGCGCAATGACGGCAACGGCGAGTACCAGCGCCTTGCCGACCGCTCGCTCGCGGACCTGCGGGAATGCGAACCCTTGCGTGAACCCGAACCCAACCGCCGGCGCAATGCGGGCGACGCACGCGCCGTGCGCTTGTCCACCAGACCGGATTGAGAAGGAGAATACCATGGCTGGCATCTGCCAGAATCGTGTTGTCATCGTCACCGGCGCCGGCCGCGGCCTTGGCCGGGCCTACGCGCTGGGCCTTGCCGGCGAAGGCGCCAAGGTGATCGTCAACGACCTGGGGGTTGGCACGCACGGCGACGCCACGGCGGAAAACCCCGCACAACAGGTCGTCGACGAGATCAGGGCAATGGGCGGCGAAGCGATCGCCAATACCGACGATGTCACGGACTTCGAGGCAGGCGGACGCATCGTCCAGGCCGCGCTCGACGCCTTCGGGGAATTGCATGCCGTGGTAAACAATGCCGGCTTCGTGCGCGACCGCATGTTCGTATCCTGCACGCCGGATGAATGGGACGCGGTGATGCAGGTGCACCTGAGGGGGCATTTCTGCATCAGCCGCCACGCAGCCGAATATTGGCGTGGACGCCAGAAGGCCGGCGAAAAGGTCGATGCGCGCATCATCAACACCTCGTCGGGTGCCGGGTTGCAGGGCAGTATCGGCCAGAGCGCCTATTCGGCGGCGAAGGCGGGCATTGCCACGCTCACGCTCGTGCAGGCGGCCGAACTCGCGCGTTACGGAATCACCGCCAACGCACTGGCCCCGGTCGCGCGAACGCGCATGACGGAAACGGCCTTTGCCGAGGCGATGAAACCCAAGGAAGGCGTCTTCGACATCTTCGCGCCGGAAAACACCGCACCGCTGGTGGCCTGGCTGTGCAGCGAGCGCTCGGCGGGAGTGAGCGGACAGGTATTCGAGCTCGTCGGCGGCATCATCCGAATCTGCCTGGGCTGGAACGACGGGCCGGAATTCGACAAGGGTTCGCGATGGGATGCCGAAGGCGTCGGATCGAAGATCGAGGAATTGCTCGCCCACCGTCCGGCGGCAAAACCGGTCTACGGCACAAGTTGAGACGACGAGGCGCCGGCGGCTACGCCCCGGCGCCCGCCTCCTTGCGCAACTGATCCTTGACCACCTTGCCCTGCGGGCTGGTTGGCAGCGCCTCGCGAAACTCGATGCTGCGGGGCACCTTGTAATTGGCGATGTTGGCGCGTGCCCATCCGGTCAGTTCCGCTTCGCTGGCCGAGGTGCCGGGCCGCAGAACCACAAATGCCTTGCCGACCTCGCCCAGCCGCTCGTCGGGAACGCCGATCACCGCGATCTGCCCGACGGCGGGATGGGCGCTCAGCAGGCGTTCGATTTCCGCCGGATAGCAGTTGAATCCCCCGCTTATGTACATGTCCTTGATGCGGTCCTCGATACGAAGATTTCCGTCCGGATCGAAATAGCCGATGTCGCCAGTATGCAGCCAGCCGTCCTTGTCGATCGTCCTGGCCGTCGCCTCGGGGTCGTTGAAATAACCGCGCATGGTCAGGTAGCCCCGGATCACCACCTCCCCGGCCTCTCCGTCCGGCAGCGCCCTGCCATCCTCGTCGACAATGCGCATTTCGGTATCCGGCAGGGGTTTGCCGCACGTATTGGCAATCACCTCGTCGGGATCGTCGGACTGGCACATGGCGCCATAGCCGCCGCATTCCGTCAGACCATAGCCGTTGACGACTCCGGCGAAGCCCAGATCGGAGCGCATGCGCCGGATGAGTGTCGAAGGCACGACCGCGCCGCCGGTTATGCCGAGGCGCAGGCTGGATGTATCGAATTTCTTCAGTTCCGGATGCTGGAGCATACCGTGGAAGATGGCCGGCGGTCCGGGAATGACGCTGACCCTGTCGCGCTCCACGCGATGAAGGATCTCATCGGGGTCGTAGGTCAGGTGCGGCAACAAGACCGCGCCGCGCATCAGGGAAACAATGGCGCCGGAGCGGTAGCCGAAGGCATGGAAGAAGGGCGGAATTACCAGCACGCGGTCGCCGCGCCTTATCCCCACGCGCGTAGCCCAGGCGTCAAGCACGCGCAGGCACTGACGATGCCCGTACATCACGCCCTTGGGATAACCGGTCGTGCCTGAGGTAAAAAGCATGTCGCACAGATCGTCGGGGCCGACCGTGGCAGTGCGCGCGTCGAGCTGCGCATCGGAGATCGCATCACCACCGGCGAGAAAGTCATCCCAGGGTGTTTCTCCCTCACGCGCGCCGTCGAAAACCACCAGGTCGCGCAGTTCCTTGCGCGTTTCGGGGCGAAGCAGGTCCGGGTAGTACTTGCCGAGGAATTCGCCGGTCGAGAGCATCATCGTCGTGCCGCTTCGGCTGACCAGTTCGCCAACCTCGCCCCCCTGGAAACGGGTGGAGCACGGGATCAGAACACCGCCGGCGCTGACCAGGCCGAGGGCGGCGGCGAACCATTTCCACGAATTGGGTCCCCAGATCATGACGCGGTCGCCTTTTTCGATACCGCGAGCCATGAAAGCCTTGGCGACACGCCTGCGCAGGGCGTCCAGTTCGACGAAGGTGATTGTTAACCCTGTGTCCTCGATGGCAACATCGTCGCCATAGGTCTGGGCTGCCAGTGCGCAAAGGGCCGGAATTGTGGTGAAGGTCCAGCTCGAATTGTCGGCTGTCATGGCGCAAATTCCTGTTCATCGCCGTTGCGGGCGATCATTGAGAAGGTTCCAGACGCGATAGGTCTTGGCCGGTGCTGCTGCATCGTCCGAAGGGACGAATTTTGCGAACAACCTTTATACTAGGCAATTATGCACCGGGTGTGCGTGATTCAGCCGTGATGAACGCACGGGTTCGGTCCGGCCGCAATGGAGCAGAACTTGAAGCAAGGCAGCGACGCATTTCATGACGGCATGGATGGCCGTGTCGTCCTCGTGACCGGTGGAACGAAGGGCATCGGCAGGTCCATTGCGCAGGCATTCCTGGATGCCGGCGCCAACGTGGCCGTCTGCGCGCGTTCGCAGCCCGATTCCCTGCCCGAAAGCGGTGGTCGAAGCGCGACTTTTCACGCCTGCGATGTACGCGACGCCGCCTCCTGCCGAGCATTCGTCGACGCAGTTGGCGAGGCACATGGGCGTATCGACGTTCTGGTGAACAATGCCGGCGGATCGCCCCCCGTCGAGGCCGCGACGGTGTCGCCCCGTTTCTCCGAGGCCATCATTGCGCTCAACCTCACCGGTCCCCTGCATCTTTCCCAGGCAGTCCATCGCTGGATGAGCGCACAGCCCGATGGCGGTTCCATCGTCAATATCGCCAGCGTGGCCGGGGTGCGGCCGGCACCGGGAACCGTGGCCTACGGAGCCGCCAAGGCAGGACTGCTCAACCTGACCCGAAGCCTTGCGCAGGAATGGGGACCGACCATCCGCGTCAATGCCATCGTCGCGGGACTGATGCAGACCGAGCAGGTCGAACTCAGCTACGGCTCGAAAGCGGCGCAGGAGGAAATCGCAGCCTCCGTGCCGATGAAGCGGATGGGCAACGGGGCGGATATAGCCGCAGCAGCCCTCTATCTGTCCTCGCCAATGGCAGGCTTCGTCAGCGGGGCGACACTTGAAGTGCATGGCGGCGGCGAGATGCCGCTCTTTCTCGACATTGTGCGCCGGCACTCGGACGACACGGCCTAATTCGGCAAAACACAATCACGCCGGTTCCACAGCCGGCCCGCACGCCCTTGCCGCAGGGGCGGATGGCACTCGCCCCCCTTTTCCGGAGCTGTCGCTTCACCCTCCCCGTTCCGCCGGGGAGCGGGTTTTCTGTTGATAATCGCAATTCCACAGGACGAGGAATTTTCGACGCTCATTTAATAAATTGACAGTCCGTCAAATTAATGACAGTCTGACGATGAGGGGGCAATACGGGAGGTTTGGCAACTTTGTCTGCCGTGCAGGGCGACCGTCGGCGCGACGAGCCGGTACAAACAGTCCGGCGCCTATCCACGGCCACACCCAACAACTCAATAAGAACATGACAACGAGTTTGGGCACGATGTCGGTGCTCCGGGAGGAAAAGCTGTGACCTATCATTCGAGATCCATCGTCGGCTTCGGGCAATTGCTCAACACCCTGACCAAGGGCCTTACGGACGGCCTGCCGGTTTCCACCGCGCTTGATGTCATCCAGGAGCAGTTTGCCGCCGAAGCCGTCGTCCTCGGCATTACAAGTCGCGGCGGCAATTGCCTGCTCTTCGCCAACGAGCGATGCGACGCCTTCGCCGCGACCAGGGATTCCTGCGAGCAGTCGGCAGCGCTCGCCGCGATGCTGAAGCAGTTTCAGCACGTGGCGGCGAACGAGCATGGCCGCGACAATTCGGTCGAGTATTCACTGTGGATCTTCCGCGACCGCGAGGCATCACGCTTCGACAACGAGGAAACCGCCCTTGCGGGCATTCTCGTTGCGCAGATCGCGCGAGCACTGGACCTCGTTTCGCGCATCGAGAACGGTTCGGCGGAAATGACCCTGTATTCGGACGCGCTGGACCGGCTCAATGTCGGCGTCATCATCGTCGACGAGCACGGCAAGGTATCGAGCAGTTCCGCCGTTGCGGAGCGGCTTTTGCAGGCGCGGGACGGATTGCAGATCCAGGCCGGCAAACTGCGCGCCATCAACACGAGCGAAGACCGCAATCTGCAGGCAGCCATTCGCGAAACGGCGATGAGGAATGTCGGCGACGCGGGACCGGGCATCTCCCGCGGCCTGTCACTCACCAAACCGTGCGGCGCACGCTCGCTCGGCATTGTCGTCAGGCCGGTCAATACACGCGCCAGCGGCCCGTCCGCGGTCGCCATCTACCTGCGCGACTGCGATGCGGTGCAGGATGTGGAAAGCGAGTTCGTGAGGCAGATTTTTGACCTCACGCCGGCAGAGGCGGCCGTAACCCACCGTCTGACAACGGGACTCTCGCTGGAAGACGCGGCCGCTTCTCTTGATATCAGCAGGAACACCGCGCGCGCGCATCTGCGTTCGATCTTCTCCAAGAGCGGCATCAGCCGCCAGACAGAGCTGGTGCGTCTTGTCCTGAACAGTGCCGTGATCCTGGGGCACAGCCCGCAACAGGCAGCCTGATTTCTGCGACCAGGCCGGGCACCTGTTTGCGGCCGACAGAAGCGCAGCGCGCTCTAGCGAACGCGGTTGCCGTGCACTTCGTTGCCCCGGCGCATGGTTTCGATGAATTCTTCCAGCGGGGCCGGCTCGGCCAGCGGGCCGTCATCGGGACCGCCGCGATCCCAGAAAGCCTGCCATGAGGGAAACAGCTCGTGGAAGGAGCCTTCATAGGGCTCGCGGTCCGGCCAGCGCATCTTGCCGGCACCGACAGGCGGCTTGTTGAGATCGGTGGCATACCAATAGAGCGGCTGGCGACGCGCGAAATACCAGCCTCCGTCGACCCGGCGATAGCGGTCGTAATACATCATCTGCATGATGACCCATTCGTCACCTGTCTCATGCTCGTTCTTCGAATAGACCACGCCGACGGCCTCGTCCTCGCCCCGGAACTCGATGATTGTGGTGCCGACATGATGCGAAGTGCCGGTGAACTGATGGCGCATCGTATCGTCCAGCCAGCCGCGCAATGCCCTGCGCCCGCTCTGTCCCCCGCCTACCCTGACATCGGGAACAAACAGCCCCGCCATGGCATCCATGTCTCGCATGTCGAGAGCGAGTGCGTATTTCGAGGCGAGCTGCCGGATCTGTTCTCGGGATTCGAGGCGATCGAGCCTGCGGAGGATTTCGGCCTGGGCATCGCTATCCATGACTTTGCTCCGTCACAGCCTAGAAATAATAGCGGCCGAGGATATCCGCCACGCAGCCGGGCTTGTCGGAACCCTCGATTTCCATGGTGATCCGCACCGTCGTTTGGACCGCATTGCCTTCGAGACGGTCCGCCTTGATCAATTCGCCAACGGCGCGCACGCGCGAACCGACCGGCACGGGTGCGGGAAAGCGCAGGCGGTCGGCACCGTAATTGATGCCCATCTTCATGCCCTCGGCCCGGAAAAGCTCCGGCAGGAACATGTTGATCAGCGAAAATGTCAGATAACCATGGGCAACCGTTTTGCCGAACGGCCCGTCCCTGGCCCTTTCAGGATCGACATGGATCCATTGATGGTCGCCGGTTGCCTCGGCAAATCCGTCAATGCGCGCCTGGTCGACGGTCAGCCATTCGCTCTCGCCGAGCTTTGTGCCAACCGCATCAACGGCTTCCTGCGGCGAAGTGAAAACAAGCCCCATCGCTCAGGCCCTCTGGCTGGAAACGGAAACGATCTCCCCGACCATGTAACCGGCATAGTCGCTGGCAAGGAACATCATGACATTGGCGACTTCCCAGACTTCGGCAGCCCGGCCAAACGCCTCCTGGGCGGCGAGGGCTTCGAGTTCGCCGGGGCCGGCAGCCTTCTTGAGGAATTCGTGCATCGCGATGGAGGGAGAGACCGCATTGATGCGGATGCCGTGCTCGGCCGCCTCGACGGCGCTGCAACGCGTGAACGCCATGACCGCCGCCTTGGCCGCCGCATAGTGGGACTGGCCTTTCTGGGCACGCCATCCCAGGACGGATGCGTTGTTGACGATGGCCCCGCTGCGGCGCGGCATCATTTTCTTCAAGACGGCGCGCGTCATGCGCATGGTGCCATTGAGCGTCACGTCGAGCACCAGGTTCCACTCCGCGTCGCTCATCTCGACGACACGCTTGAACCCGCCCATGCCGGCATTGTTGATGAGAATGTCGATACCGCCGAGTTGCTCCTCGGCAGCATCCACCAGCGCCTGGACTTCGTCCTCGCTGGTCACGTTGCACAATTGCGCAAACACAGGCACATCGCCCGCCAGCTCGCGCAGCTTGTCGGCGGCTTCGTTGAGGCGGCGCTCGTGGATGTCGGAGATCATGATCGAGCGGCAGCCCTCCTCGATCGCCCGCCTCGCGGCGGCAAAGCCGATGCCCACACCCGCCGCGGCCGTGATCAGAACCGAACGGTTCTTGAGGAGTTCGTGGCCCTCGACATAAGGCGGTGCCTGAATTGTGTGACCATCGACCATTTTGTTGTCCCGCTACTCGGATTTCGTCTTGGAAAAATCAGCCGAGCGCTTGTCGACGAAGGCGTCGCGCGCCTCCTGCGATTCCGCCGACATGTAGGCCTGGGCGGTGAAGCCCTGCTCCCAGCGATATTTGTGCTCCAGATCGCCGTCCTCGACGCCGTTCAACGCTTCCTTGGCAAGGCGGATCATGATGGTGGACTTGGCGGCGATTTTTGCGGCGAGCGCCATGGCTGCGTCACGCAATTGCTCGCGTGGCACGACCTGCTCGACCGCGCCAAGGCGATGGGCTTCCGCGGCATCGATGGGCTCGCCGGTGAAGTACATCTGCCGCACTTTCTGGACCGGGAACATGCGTTGCAGATGCGCGCCAGCACCCAGCGCGCCGCGATCGACTTCGGGCACACCGAAGGTCGCATCGGGTGAGCACAGAATGATGTCGGCGGAACCGCAAATGCCGATGCCACCTCCGAGCACGTAGCCGTGGGCTGCGACGATGACCGGCTTCAGACCGCGGTGGATGGCTCGGAAGACTTCGTAATTGGCGGAATTGACGAGCGTGATGCGTTCGGGATGCTGCTGCAATTCCTTGACGTCGACGCCGGCATGAAAACCCCGCCCCTCGGCACGAATGACGATGACGCTGACCTGGGGATCGGTGTTAAGCGCGTCGATTTCATCGGCGAATTGCTGCATGCCGACACTGCCCATGGCATTGACCGGCGGATTGTCGATCACGAGTTCGGCGATGCCGTCTTCCAATCGTGTCCGGTAAGGCTTGCTCATTATGGATGCTCCTTCAGCTTCTTCCCGGCAGGGCCGATATCCGTTCGTTGGCTTCTTGCACGATACGCTCGACAAGCTCCGCGCAGCTCTCCAGATGGTCGATCACGGCTGCCGCCTGACCGCTCGGCAACAGGCCGTGATCGGGATCGCCGGCGACGATCCCCCGCTGGATCAGTGTCGGCAGGTTGGGCGCCATCACGGTCTGCGCGAAACTGTTGTCTCCGCTGGACAAAACCTTCAGGCCAAGTTTCGCCATCCCGATCAAGCCCAGACCGGCACCCTTGCCCCATTGCCTTGCGTATTTCACGCTCATCGCCAGACGGGCGGGCAACGACATGCCCTCCAGACGGCGAAGCTCGCCATTCTCGATAAAGCGTTGCGGAAGACCGTCGACGGCTTTGGAAACGCGGATGACAGCGGGATCGCTGGTCGCCAGATAACGCTCCAGCGCCGAGCGCGCCACCGGGCTGTCGCTGGTGAGCAGGA
>JAGRLL010000013.1:11638-21421 GCA_020441855.1 Nitratireductor sp. | reverse complement strand
CAGGGCTGGGAATTGCACATGGCCTACGAGGACGGGCTGGCGGTGTGGGACGCGCTAAGATCGACCGGTGTCATGGCCTTCGGTGTCGAAACCTATGCCAACAGCCGGCGCATGGAGAAGAGCCTGCGGCTGCAGAACGCCGATCTGCTGACCGAATACAATCTCTACGAGGCCGACCTTGCACGCCCGAAGGTGAAGGAAGCCGATTTCCGCGGCAAGGCGAAGCATCTGGAATACCGTGCCCGGACGCACCAGCCGGCCATGCTTTGCACGCTGACGGTGGAAGACAATGTCGATTCCAGGGGCGTGGCGCGCTATCCCGTCGGCATCTGCCCGGTGCTCGACCCGGTGACCGGCGAGACGCTGGTCGATTCCGAGGGGCGGCGTTCGTTCACCACCTCGATGGCTTACGGACCGACCATCGGCAAGAACATCGCGCTTGCCTATCTGCCGCACGAATGGTGCGAACTGGGCAGGGAACTGGAGATCGAGTATTTCGCCGAGCGCTATCCGGTCAGGATCGCGGGTATCGGCTACCAGCCGCTCTACGATCCGGAGAACGCGAAGCCCCGCTCGTAGGTGTTGCGCTAACCCAGCGTTGCTGCCAAGGGAAGACGGTGCCGTTTTTCGGCTTCGGTGATGTCCACCGTGAACCGGAGGTTTGCCGTGTTCCTGCTCCCGTCGCGGCTTGCGTGGTTCGCAATCCTCCTGATTGCGGCGCCCGCCGCGAGCCCGGCCCAGACCAAAGAGGACGTACCTGCGCGAACGATCGGCGTTCGCACGGCGCTGGAAAAGGCGGAATGGGTGGAAACCGGGCAGGGTTTGCAGGTTTTGCAGGCCAGGTCCGAGGCAGGCCAGTCGATCACGGCATTCCGAATTTCGCCGGACCATTTCGCGTTCGCGCTCGCCATCCAGCAGGAAGCGAAAGGCGAACGCGTCGATGTCTTCGGTAATCGCGAGGGCGCGGTTATCGCCATCAATGGCGGATTCTTCGGCGAAGAAGAGCAAAGCGGTGCGCTCTATTCCGTCGGCTTGCTGCGTGTCGGCGGCAGGGACCTTTCGTCGGCCTGGGAAAGTGCAGGCGGTCTGGCGGTGCTGAGCGACGGCCGCCTCTCGCTGCGCCCCAGTTCGGCCGGCGCGCCCAAAGGTGCCGCGACCGTGCTGCAATCGAAGCCGATGCTGATCGAGCCGGGCGGCAAATGGGCGATGAATACCAATCAGGGACATCTGCGTCCGCGCAGCCTGCTTTGCACGCTGGCGAATGGCGATGTGGCGATTGTGGCGGTGCGGGGCGCCGGCATGAGCCTCTACGAGGCGGGCTGGCTGATGCGCGGCGTGGAAGAGGGCGGTTTCTTCGGCTGTGACGGCGCGCTGGCGCTCGATGGCGGCGGCTCCACGCAATTATGGGTCGCGGACCATCCGGAATGGTCCTTCAGGGGCGAGACACCGGTGCACAATGCGCTTGTCGTGCGTCGGCGCGCGCCGGATCCGGGCGACTGATCCATTCAAATCGCCGTGAGGCCGATTGCGCCATCCGGGACAGGGGGTATCCTTCCGGCAGAAGGAGTTGGCCATGCAGGACACGCATGCATGCGAACGCAATCGGCTGCCGGCACTTGTCGCCGCGCTTCTTCTGTCACTCACGTTCGCGTCGGCCACGGCCAGCAGCGCGAGCGCCCAGGAAATGGTGGATCTGGAACTGGTCCTTGCCGTCGATGTCTCCCGCTCGATGGATTACGAGGAACAGATCATCCAGCGCGACGGCTATGTCGCGGCGTTCCGTTCCGGCGAAGTGATCGATGCCATCCTTGGCGGAGGCGTCGGGCGCATTGCGGTGACCTACATGGAGTGGGCGGGCAATCACATCAACCGCGTCGTCGTTCCCTGGAGCCTGATCGACTCGAAGGAGGCGGCCCATGCCTTCGCGGCGCGTCTTGAGGAAGTGAAACCGGAACGCTTGAGCCGCACCTCGATATCGGGCGCGCTCGACCGCGCGCGATCCCTGTTCGGCACCTCGTCGTGGAAGGGTGTTCGGCGCGTTGTCGACGTGTCGGGCGACGGGCCCAACAATCAGGGCATGCCGATCGAGGCGATGCGCGACAGTCTCGTCAATGAGGGGATCACCATCAACGGCCTGCCGCTGCTGATACGGACCTCCACCTACGGCTTCGGCATCGAAAATCTGGACGAATATTACACCGATTGCGTGATCGGCGGCACGGGAGCCTTCGTCATACCGGTGCAGGACTGGGAGAGCTTTCCGCTGGCGGTGCGTCGCAAGCTGGTGCTTGAGATCGCGGGTCTGGCGCCCAGGCAGGACCCGGCCAGCATGGTCGTGCGGGTAGCGGCGACGCCGGTTCGCGCGAAGGTCGACTGCCTGATCGGCGAGAAGCTGTGGCAACAGCGCATGCAGGACATGGAATGGCGCTAGCGTGCTCCGGTGCGCGCTAGCCGCGCTCCTGCAAGGGCGATTTGCCGTACATTTCGCGATAGCACTTGGAAAAGTGCGAGGCGGAGACGAAGCCGCAGGCAATGGCCACATCGACCACGGGAATGGTCGACTGCATGAGCAGGTGACGGGCGCGGTCGAGACGCACTTCCAGATAATAGCGCGCCGGAGAGCGGCCCATATGCTGCTGGAACAGGCGTTCGATCTGGCGTCGCGACAGGCCAACATAGCGCGCGATGTCGACGAGCGGCAGCGGCTCGGCGATGTTGGCCTCCATGAACTCGATGATCGACAGCACCTTGGCGTTCTGCACGCCGAGGCGGGCGCGCAGCGGCAGGCGCTGGCGGTCGTGCGGGCTGCGTACGCGATCGGTCAATGCCTGTTCGCAGACGCGGTTGACCAGTTCCTCGTCGTGGTCCTCGCCGACCAGCGACAGCATCATGTCGAGCGCCGCGGTGCCGCCGGCGCAGGTCCAGGTATTGCCGTCCTTTTCATAGAGGTCGGCATAGACGTCGGCGGTCGGGAATTTCTCGGAAAAGCCCGGCAGGTTTTCCCAATGGATGGCGCAACGCCTGCCGTTCAACAGGCCGGCGGCGGCGAGCAGATAGGCGGCGGTGCAAAGCCCGCCGATGACGACGCCGGCATTGCGCGTCTCGCGCAGATAGGCGAACAGGGATTTGTTTTCGTAGCGCTCCACATTGACGCCGGAGCACAGGAACGTCATCGAGGGGCGCTTCGAACCGGCAAGGTTGTGGCGCTCCCTGTCGAGCGAGGACGTGACCATGACGGCGACGCCGTTCGATGCGGTCACCGGTTCGCCATCCATGGACGCGAGCCGCCACGTGTAGTATTCGCGACCCAGCATACGGTTGGCCAAACGCAGCGGTTCGATGGCGCTCGTGAACGCGATCATCGAGAATTCCGGTACGAGAAAGAATACTACCGAACGCTGATCCATGGCGTTCATACCTCAACTGCGAAGCGCGGGCATGTGGCGGATCAATGCCGCGCAGCCGAATTGTCCTGATCGCGACATTCGCAGAATGAACATGATTTGCAAGAAGTGATTTTGCCGGCAGATTTCGAGATGTTTCGCCAGAGCTGCACGCACCGCCCCAGTTTGCCAAAGGGTCAGCCATGAGCGAGAGCGGGGACATCATCGCCAAAGCCTTCAGGGTGGCGCTTGCTGCGCCGCTCAATCTCGATGCGGCCGAGCGTTCCGCTACGGGGTTTCCGCAGCGTTATGACGGCCCGCCCGTCCGGCTTCGGCGCTTCGAGCATGTTTGGCTCGGCAAACGCTCGCAGATCATCGACGAAGCCGGAATAGCCCCCCAATCCTACCCTCCCGGTGAAATGCCGGACCGGCGCCACGTCGCGCGCGTGGCCCGCATCGTGGAGCGCTGGAAAGAGGGCGCAATCGTGCTCGACGGCGAGAGGCTGCTGGTGAGCGACTGGTGGAGCGCCAATTATTACCACTGGATGGCCGATACGCTGCCGCGTCTGGAGGCGGCTCTTTCGGTTCGAGACGCGTGGGAATTGTTGCTTCCGGCGAGTGCGTGCGAGCAGGCTTTCGTGCGCGAGAGCCTGAAGGCGTATCCGCAAATCGCGGTCACGCGCTACGATCCCGACGAGCAGCCGGTGCAGGTCGGCAAGCTGGCCGTTCCAACGCATGTGGCGGATAACGGCTTTCATCATCCCGTGTTCACTCCGAGGGTATTCGCGCGCCTGTCGCGGCATTTATCGGTGCCGCCCAAGCCGGGCGGCAGGCGGCTGCACGTAACGAGGCGCAACGCCCGAATGAGGCAGCTCGTCAACGAGGAACAGATCCTCCCGGTCCTGTCGGCCTACGGGTTCGAGACGGTCGATTTCGACGGCATGACGCTTGGCGAACAGGCGCGGCTGATGGGTGAAGCGCAGGTGATCGCCGGGGCGCACGGGGCGGGGCTGACCAATATGGGGTTCATGGCCCGGGGCGGTGCGGTCGTGGAGATGCGACACCTTGCGGGACCTTCGAATTGCTATGTCTCGCTCGCGTCCACGCTCGGCCACGGCCACTTTGTGGTGCCCTCCGAGCCGTCGGACGGTGCGGCGCATCTGCACGCGATGGATATCACGGTCGCGCCGGACAGGCTCAGGCGCGTGCTGGACATGCTCGAAGTCCGGCTCGCGGCCGCAGCGGAAAACGGCCGGGGCGGCTAGAGCCTGACGCCTAAAATGGAAAAGGCCCGCCACCTGACGGTGCCGGGCCTTTTTGAAAACCGTATTCGGTGCTGCCTAGAGGCCGATGCCGGTCAGGCGAAGGGAAGCCATCGCGCCGGTTTCGCCGGGCATGGTGTTGGCAAGACGCTGGCGGGCAATCAGGGTCGACAGATTGGTCTGACGCCGGTCGGCGAAGAAGCGGGCGATCGATTTCATTTTAACGTCTCCACATGAGGCTGATCGTTTCACACGGAGTCGCCTTGCACCATTGCCGCTTCCCGGGTCCGTCCTTTCCGGTCGTCTTCCCCGTTCGAGGTATTCGACCGGCTGACCGCAAATCCCGGTGGAGGGTTGAATTTGGGGCGGCTCAATTCACTCGCCGCATATAGGCTTGTGCATCGCAAAATAAAAGCTCGAAAACGACGTGCGACATCGAATTTTGCGACAGCGCCCACAATTTTCCGGGACGGCCTGCCTGCGGCAAAATGATTCCACTAAGTCATTAAGATTTCAGCAAGAATTTCAATCGTTCCGGCGGCCGCGTCCCATTCCTCGCGTCGGTTCATGCCGACATGGTGCTCGCCTTGCGTGTCGCTCCCGTGCGAGGAGCCATATTCGAGCGGCCGGGGAACGAAGGCGGTCTGCAATCCGCAGGCTTTCGCAGCGTCGAGATCGGAAGGGTGGGCGGCGACCATCATCACTTCGCGTGGCGCAAGCTGCAGCGCCTGGCAGCTCGCCAGATAGACTTCCGGCTGCGGTTTGTAATTGCGTGCGATGTCGGCGCCGAGGATGGCGTCCCAGGGCAAGGAGCCGAATTTCGCCAGCCGCGCCATCAGTGCGAGGGAGCCGTTGGAGCAGGGCGCGATCAGGAAATCCTGCTTGAGCCGGGTCAGGCCGGGCGCGGAATCGGGCCAGGGCGGCAATTTCTCCCAGGCACGGTTGAATTCCGCCTTCTCCTCGTCGCTGAAAAGTCCGCTCAGGCCGAAGCGTTCGAGCACGAGGTCGAGGTTTTCGCGGTGGAGGATGTCGAGCGCCACGTAGCCGCGCCCGCCCGAACGTACGCGCTCCATCGTCGGCTGGTATTCGCCGCGCCAGGCATCGGCGAATGCGAACGGGTCCAGATCGATGCCCTTGCCGGCGAGGAAGCGCCCGGCTTCCGCGGCAACGCCCGATCGCCAGTCGACCACCGTGCCGAAGACATCGAAGATGAGGGCCTGTGGTTTTGACATGGCGCAAATTGTCCGGACGGCAGGTTGCGGGGGAGAGGCGGCTAGCCCGCCGCGACCGGCGCCGGCATCGCGAAACGCTTCACCGGTGCGCCGAGATCGGAGATGAAGATGTGGTGCCAGAGCTGCGTCATCACCACGCTGGCGAGCGTCTGTTCCAGCAATATGCGCCGATATCCCTTCATCGAGGGCAGGGCGTCGAGATGGCCGCGCACGAGGTTTATGTCGAAATAGCCACTGGCTTCCAGTGCCTCGGGCGTCAGCAGCGGTTGCAGGTATCCGCCGGTCTCGTGCGGGTCGAGCACGTCCCAGGGCGCGCGGAACATCGCCTTGGGTCGCCAGGCGATGTCCTTCGGCAGCACCCGTTCGGCGTCGCGGCGCAGCAGGTATTTGTCGCGGAAACCGCGCAGCTTCCAGGCGGGATCGAGCGTCTGGACGAAATCGGTCAGATCCTCGTCGAGGAAGGGGTAGCGCGTTTCGACGGAGGAATGCATGGCGACGCGGTCGCCGGCGATCGACAGCAGCAGGCCGGGCAGATGGGTGCGCTGGCCGACATAGAGCGAGCGGTTGAGCGGATGCCAGCGCCGCGCGCGTTCGGGATTGAGATCGACATCCTCGAAGGCGACATAATTGTCGAGCAGCGGTTTCAGCTTCGGGCCGTAGACGCGTGCCTTGCCGAGGCTGACCATGCCGTAGACCTCAAGCCAGGCATTGGACCCGCCGACGGCGTCGTAGACGCGCCGGTCGAATGCCCTTGAATTGTTCGCAAGGCCAAAGGCCGAGACGGCAAGGCGGCGGATGGTGTTGGCCGGGCCGAAACCCAGCGAGTCGAGTGGCGCCAGCGCACGATTGATCTTGAACCATGGATAGCCGGCAAGCGTCTCGTCCGAGCCTTCGCCCGTCAGCGCCACCTTGTATCCTGCCTTGCTGACGGCGTCGGCGAGCAGCAGCAGCGCGGCGCAAGACGTGTCCGAGACGGGGCATTCGGCCGCCTCGATCAGTCTTGGATAGGTTTGGAGGATTTCCGAGGTTCCTACCGGAATGACAATCGGTTCGGCTTCGAGGGTTTTGGCCACATGGGCCGCCTTGGACAATTCGTCGAGGCCCTCGGCCTTGATCTGAAGGGTGAAGGCGGGTGGTGCGATGCCACGGAGCCCCTTTGCGGCAGCGAGCACGAAACTCGAATCGATGCCGCCGCTCAGATAGGAAACGACGGGGACATCGGCTTCCAGCCGGCGCGCCACCGCCTTGCCGAAGAGTTCGTGGAACCGGTCGATGACATCGTCGCCGCCCGGCATCTCGTCGCCACGGTCGGGAAAGTCGATCTCGAACCACGCCTTTTCGCTGATTTCGGCCAGGGCGCCTTCCGCGCCGAGCCGGATCGACAGGAAATGGCCGGGTTTCAGCGCACTGATGCCCTCGAAACAGGTGATCGGGCCGGGCAGGCCGAAAAAGGTGAAGGTGTGATCGATGCCCCGCAGGTCCGGATCGGCCGGTACGAGCCCCGAAGCGAGCAGCGCCTTGATCTCTGAGGCAAAAAGCAGGAAGGCGCCGGCAGGCGTGTGACGCACCGTCCAGTAGAGCGGGCAGATGCCGAAACGGTCGCGCGCGAGTATGACGCGGCGGGCATCGCCGTCGTGCAGCGCGATGGCGAACTGGCCGCGCAGGGTCTTGAACATGTCCTCGCGATATTCTTCCCACAGATGCGGCAGCACCTCGGTATCGCAATAGGTGTGCAGCCGGTGCCCGCGCTGGCGCAGTTCGTGGCGCCGCTCGGCGTGGTCGTAAATCTCGCCGTTGAAGACGGCATGGACCGTGCCGGTCTCGTTGGCGAAAGGCTGGGTGCCGTCACTGATGCCGACGATGGCGAGACGGCGCGCGCCGAACTCGATGCCAGGAGCATCGAAATAACCATCTTCGTCGGGTCCGCGATGGACGATGGCGTCGGTCATCGCCCTTACCGAATTCCTCGGTATGGCGGCTCCTCCGTCGATGCGAACAATTCCCGTAATGCCGCACATGAAAACGCTTGATCCTCTTGCCTTGCGACATCCTCCTTGTCGCAAAAGACGGGAGAATCCAACCGAATAGTGCAAAAAGAAAAGGCCGGGGGAAACCCGGCCTCTTCAATCTGGCGGCACCTGCCACCCATTGCAACGTTGCGGCATCGCTTCGTCGCTCAGCGGCGATAGGTGCGCTGGCGGTCATAGGCGTTGGGCCAACCGATATCCCTGAGCAGATGCGGGGGCAATTCGCTGATCGCCTGGATCGTCTCGCGGTGGACGCGATTGTCGTGGCGATGGCTCATGTAACGGGTCAGGCCGTCGAAGAATGCGGTGGTGAACGACATGATCTTTCTCCTTGATCTGGCGCCTGCCGGGTTCATTCGGCTCCTGGGCGGCGTTTTCGACTTGCTCGTGAACACGGCTTTTTTGAGTTCACGATTCACATATCGTTCTTGCGCTTGATTCAATCAAACGAAATGATATGATGCGTCGGTTCAGAAAATTTGAATTACATGCGAAGGGGCACGACCCCGCAAGGAGAACGCCATGAACATCGCGCTCAACCATCCGGTTCCGCTTCTGGAACTCGATGTGCTGCGAACCTTTGTGGCGATCGTCGACACGGGCAGTTTCGCGGGCGCGGCGGAGACGGTTTTCCGCACGCCGTCGGCCGTCTCGATGCAGATCAAGAAGCTGGAGGAGATGCTGGGCAGGCCGGTTCTGGTGCGCGATTCGCGCGCCGTGTCGCTGACGCACGAGGGCGAGATGCTGCTCGAACACGCGCGCCGCGTGCTGGCGCTCAACCGGGAGATGATGTCTCGCTTCATCGCGCCGGACATTGCGGGCGTGGTGCGGCTCGGCACGCCGGACGACGTTGCCGAGCGCTTCCTGCCCGAAATGCTGCGCCGTTTTTCGGACAGCCATTGTGGCGTGACGGTCAATGTCGCGGTCGAGAGCACTACAAAGCTGGTCGAAATGGTGCGCCAGCGCACGCTCGACATCGCGCTCATCACCTGCGAGGCGGGTTTCAGGGGCGATGGCGAGGCGGAAGTGCTCTATCGCGAGCGGCTGGTCTGGGCGGCGGCCAAATGCGGTGTGGCGGCGGAGCAGCACCCGATTCCCGTCTCGGTATGGGAAGAAGGCTGCGTATGGCGCAAGGCCGGTTTGTCGGGGCTCGAGAAGCAGGGCATGGATTATCGCATCGCGTTTCAGAGCGCGCATATTTCCGGCCAGCGCGCGGCAATTCTGGCCGACCTCGCTGTCGCGCCGCTACCGGTGTCCGCGCTTACCGGCGCCGTCGTCGAGGCCGATCCGAAATATGGCCTGCCGGAACTGCCCGATTATGCGCTTGGCATGATCATTTCGGACGACGCCAGTGTCCCGGTCAAGGCGGCGGCGGATCATCTGCGCGCCTGTTTTACCGCGGTGCAGGCGAATGGGCGTGCCGTTTAGGCGACACCGGTTCTAGCGCGGCCGCCTTCTGCGCCTTCTGCCATCGTTGGCGCCGCCGTCGCCTGCGTCCACCAATGCCCTGCGTTCCGGCAGCTTGACTGCGGCCGACAGTTTTGGAAACGGGTCGGTCTTGTTGGGAAAGGCCATGGCGTCGACGAACAATGCCTGGAAATCCGGTTCCAGCGCGGTCTCGACCTTGTGGATGGTACGGACGGTCTCCTCGATCTCGCGGCGGTAACCACGGTTGAGCAGCGCCATCAGCGCGCCGTCGCCGGCTGCGTTGCCGACCGCCTTGACCTTGTCCAGATCGCAATCGGGGATGAGGCCCAGCACCATGGCGTATTTCGGATCGATGTAGGAACCGAAGGCGCCGGCCAGGCGGATCGTGTCAACGTGGTCGACTTCCTGCTTCTGCATGAGCAGTTTCACGCCGGCATAGAGCGCGGCCTTG
>JAGRLL010000013.1:7570-11624 GCA_020441855.1 Nitratireductor sp. | reverse complement strand
GGATGGCGCGCACGTCGTTCTGCGTCACCGTGATCGCCGGTTCGCCCTGTTTCAGCACGTAGGAGAAGGTGCGGCCATTGGCAACGATGCGCGGGCTTTTTTCGGCCAGCGAACCGTCGATGACGCCATCGGTGGAGACAATGCCGGCAAGAAACATCTCGGCGATGACCTCGATGATGCCGGAGCCGCAAATGCCGGTGACGCCGATTTCCTTCGTTGCTTCCTCGAAACCCGGCTCGTCCGACCATTGTTCGGCGCCGATGACGCGATAGCGCGGCTCCAGCGTCTCCGGGTCGATGCGCACGCGCTCGATGGCGCCCGGCGCGGCGCGCTGACCGCCGGAAATCTCCGCGCCCTCGAAGGCGGGGCCGGTGGGCGATGAACAGGCGACGACACGTTGGCGGTTGCCGAGCACGATCTCGGCATTGGTGCCGACATCGACCAGCAGCATCATCTCGTCCTGGCGGTAAGGCCCCTCCGAGAGGGTGGCGGCGGCCGAATCCGCGCCGACATGGCCGGCAATGCAGGGCAGGATATAGGTGCGTGCGCGTGGATGGACCTCGATGCCAAGCTCTGCCGCGTCGACATGGACGGCACCGGAGACGGCGAGCGCGAAGGGCGCGCCGCCAAGCTCGGTCGGGTCGATGCCGAGGAAGAGGTGGTGCATGACCGGATTGCCGACAAAGACGAGGTCGAGGATGTCGGTTCTGGAAACCTCCGCCTCGGCGCATACCTTGCCGATCAGTTCGTTGATCGCCTCGCGCACGGCCTGCGTCATGCGTTCGTCGCCGCCCGGATTCATCATCACGTAGGAGACGCGGCTCATCAGATCCTCGCCGAAGCGGATCTGCGGGTTGGGCGTGCCGGACGAGGCGATGACGCGGCCAGACAGCAGCGAGACCAGATGCATGGCGATCGTGGTCGAGCCGATATCGCAGGCGATGCCCCAGGCTTCGTTCTTGAGCTCCGGCCAAAGGCCGATAATGGTGGCCGTGTCGGATTCCATGTCGCGATGGATTGCGGCTGTCACCGTCCATTTGCCGTCGCGCAGGATCTTCTGAACCCTGGGAACAAGCGCGAAATCGGTTTCCAGCCGGTCGAAGCCGAACGTCGTGCCCCAGTCGCGCAGGAGCGCCATCTTGAGGCGGTCGAGGTCGCCGAGCGGCTTGTGCATGTCGGGTTCCTCGACCTCGACATAGCAAAGGTGAACGGCGGCATCGCGCTCGATGGCGCGCGTCGTGGCGGCCTTGCGCACCACGGCGGCGTTGACCACCGTGTCCTGCGGCACGTCGATGACGAGATCGCCCTCGATGGTGGCGGAGCAGGACAGGCGGCGGCCTTCGGGAAGTCCGCGCACGCGGTCGTAGCGTTCCTCCTTGGGGCCACGCGGCGAGATGTGCTCGTTCGACGAAATGATGCCGTGCTTGGCGAAGGAACCTTCCTGCACGACGATCTGGCAGCGCCCGCATGTGGCGCGACCGCCGCACACGCTCTCGACATAGACGCCGAGCTGGCGCGCGGCGTCGAGCACCGGCGTTCCAACCGGAAAGCGCCCGCGCTTGCCCGAGGGCATGAACAGGACGAGGGGTTCTTTGGTGTCGCTCACATTCTCGATCCGACCTGATCCCGCGCGTTAGCCCGCAGCGCCCAGCCGTGCCGCGCGGCCGCCGCGGCGGCCGGAGCGGCCGCCGGCTGCACCAGCCGAAGCCTGGGCGGGCGCGGCGGGCGGGGCGGCGTGTTCGCCGGGCTTGTAATCCTTGTAGGTTCGGATCCAGGTGGCGCAGTTCTCGTCGGTGCCGTTCAGGACGTTGGCGCCGCGCACGGCTTCCATCTCCTGCGGGCGGCACGGGTTCATGATCGCCGACGTCATGCCCGAGGCGATGACCATCGGGATGAAGGCGGCGTTGACGCCATGGCGGTGCGGCAGGCCGAAGGAAATGTTGGACAGGCCGCAGGTCGTGTTGACCTTCAATTCGTCGCGCAGGCGGCGGACCAGCGCGAAGACCTGGCGGCCGGCATCGCCCAGCGCGCCGATCGGCATGACCAGCGGATCGACGACGATGTCGTGCGGCTTGATACCGTAATCGGCGGCGTGTTCGACGATCTTCTTGGCGACCGCGAAGCGCACATCCGGGTCCATCGAGATGCCGGTTTCGTCGTTGGAGATGGCGACGACGGGGACGTCGTATTTCTTGACCAACGGCAGGATGGCTTCGAGCTTTTCCAGTTCGCCGGTGACAGAATTGACCAGCGGACGGCCCTTGGCGACCTGCAGGCCGGCTTCGATGGCGGCGGTGACCGAAGAATCGATGGAGATCGGCACGTCGACGAGACCCTGCACGATCTGGATCGTCTTGACCAGAAGCGGCGGCTCGGTCTCGTTCGGGTTGACGGCGGTGACGCCGGCATTGACGTCGAGGATCGCCGCGCCGGCAGCAACCTGCTCCAGCGCGTCCTTTTCGACCGTCTCGAAATTGCCCTCGACCATTTCGGCGGCAAGCTTCTTGCGCCCGGTCGGATTGATGCGTTCGCCGATGACGCAGAACGGCTTGTCGAAGCCGATGACGACTTCGCGTTTCTCGGAGGCGACGATGGTATGGGTCATTTCGGGCAGGGCTCCAGGGGTTCGCGTGTGGTGCTCGATGCTGGTATCAATGTGATATAAAGAGTTCTTTATATCGTTATGTTCATGATCGCAAGTTGGGCCGCGGGTTGCGGTATCGGGGTTCTCGGATCATTCCGTCGCGTCCGTGACGATGGTGTGCGGCGAGGCAGGCGGCTCGGGATTGAGGATTTCCTCCATGCGCTCTGCGACGGCCGCCGTATCGGCGGCAGGCTCGCGGCGCCAGGGCTGGCGGCCCTTGAGGATGCCGGATTCGGCAACGATCTCGGCGACCAGTTCTTCCTGCCGGTAGGCCATCATGTGCACGCCGGAAACGCCCTCGATCTCCTTCACCTCTTTGATGATGTCGATGCAGATCTGGCGGCCTTCCTTCTTCTGGTCCTGCGCGCCTTCCAGCCGCGCGATCACCGAATCGGGGATATGAACGCCCGGCACGTTGGAGCGCATCCATTTGGCCGTGCGCGCCGAAGCAAGCGGGCCGACGCCGCAAAGGATGAAGACCTGCTCGTGCAGGCCCATGTCGCGCACGCGCTTCATGTATTCGGCGAAAAGCGGCACGTCGTAGCAGTACTGGCTCTGGACGAATTGCGCGCCGGCCTCGATCTTCTTCCTCAGGCGCAGCGGGCGGAAATCGTAGGGCGGGGCGAAGGGGTTGATCGCCGCGCCGAGGAACACTTCCGGCGGGCTGGTCAGCTTGCGTCCCGACAGGAATTTCGCTTCGTCGCGCATGGTGCGAACCGTTTCGAGCAGGCTCATGCAATCGAAGTCGAAGACGGGTTTTGCGCCCGGCTGGTCGCCGCACTGCACGCCGTCGCCGGTCAGGCACATGATGTTGGCGACACCCATGGCGGCCGCGCCCAGCACGTCGCCCTGTATGGCGATGCGGTTCTTGTCGCGGCAGGCGATCTGCATGATCGGCGCATGGCCCATCCGGGTCAGCAGCGCGCAGATTCCAACGGACGACATGTGACAATTGGCGCCCGAGGCATCGACCGCGTTGATGCCATCGACCCAGCCCTCGAAGATCGCGGCTCGGTCGTAGACGTCCTGCGGGTTGGCGCTGTCGGGCGGGTTGAGTTCGGCGGTGACCGCGAACTGGCCGCCGCGCAGCACGCGCTCGAGCCGGCCGCGCGACGAATGGCCGGGCAGGGGTTCGAGCGGGCGGCTGACGTCCGCCGTGCGCTGGTCCCGGTTGCCGCTCATGACGCCGCCCCTTCCGGCGTCTTTTCCTTCTCGGCTGCCTTCAGCGCGGTGACGCGCAGCCAGGCGGAGGTTTCGCGCAGCGACTGATCGACGGGCCTCTGCACGTTCATGATGTTCTGCGCGCCATTGCGCATGTTGCTGGCGCCGTTCCAGGCTTGCACCCAGACGCAGGGCATGCCGGGCTCGACCTCGCAATTTCCGTTGGCGCGCACGCCGCCGCAGGGGCCG
>JAGRLL010000013.1:0-7503 GCA_020441855.1 Nitratireductor sp. | reverse complement strand
GCAGTCGAACAGCAGGCCCTTGACGCGGCGCTCGACGAATTTCACCGGCGCTTCGGCGCGCTGATAGCCGACTGCCTTCCACAACGGATGCAGCTTCAGGAACATGTCGGCAAAGAGTGCGTAAAGACCTTCCAGGAAACGCGAATGGCGCACCGACCAAAGCCTGATCGTGTAGCTCTTCTGCTGGCGGCGGGCGGGCGAGACGTGAGAGGGCTTGTAGGCGGTCTTCGGCTTTGCCTGCGCGACCTTGGTTGCCTGCGTGACCTTGTCGGTTGGCGAGACGGGCGTTTCGGCCATAGCATTTACTCCGCCGCCTTGAGGCGGCCTTCGGCGGCGACCAGCGCGACGAGTTCGTCCTTGGGAAAACGGGCGTCGAGCTCGGCCATGGCCTTGTCGGCCTCGGCTTCCAGATCGTCGCCGACTTCCATGGGCTCGCCCCGGCGCCATTCGGCCAGGTAGGCATCGGTATCGGAGGCGCCGACGCGCATGGCGCACATGTCGATCGCTTCGGCGAAGCGCAACGGCAACTCACGCTTGGCCGATTTGCGACCGATCTTGACGATTACCTGGGCGGGGATGTCACGCCAGTAGACGATGGTAAGCTGGGCCATTGCGCACACTGTTTGTTCGAAGCAATTCCGTGTGGGGGCAGATGCCCGCTTTACCTGGAATTGTCTTGGGTGCAAAAAACTGTTCTGGACGCGACCATGTTGCAAAGGCGTCAGCCGCGCTACGCCGCGCGCGACTTCGCATCAGACAAAAACGACGCGGCGAAAAGGACGGCATGCGGTGGCGGAGCAGGCACGCCCCGCTTCGCCGCTGGATACAGGTGTCAGGCGCGCGCGGCGGCGTGCCCCCTGACAGCCTCGCCGAATGCCTCGAACAGCGCACGGTTGATCGGATTGGTTTGCGGATCGTACTCCGCATGCCACTGCACGCCGAGCGCGAAACCCGTCGCGCCGCCGATATGGATCGCCTCGATCGTGCCATCCTCGGCGATGCCTTCCGTCACCACGCGCGAACCGGGTTTGAGTATGCCCTGACCGTGCAGCGAGTTCACCCTTATGGTGTCGCGGCCAAGCAATTGCGAAAAGACACCGCCCGGGGTGAGCTGGACATTGTGCCGGTCGGCGAAGACGACCTGGGGATCGGGGTGTATTTCACCGTTCTCCAGCCGCGGCATGCGGTGGTTCATGCGGCCCGGAAGTTCGCGGATCTCGGGATGGAGCGAGCCGCCAAAGGCGACGTTCATTTCCTGGAAGCCCCGGCAGATGCCGAAGACGGGCAGGCCTTTCTCGACGCAGGCCTGGATCAGCGGCAGGGCGAGGGAGTCGCGTGCCTCGTCATAGGGTTCGTGTTTGGGATCGGGCTCGGTGTCGAAACGGCTGGGATGAACATTGGCCCTTGCTCCCGTCAGCAGGATGCCGTCGACGGTGGCAATCAGGTCCGGGATGCTGGTCAACTCGGGATCGCCGGCGAACATCAACGGCAATGCGCCGGCGACTTCGGTAACGGCACGCAAATTGGTCCTGCCGACCAATTGGGTGGGGAACCGGTTTTCGATGACATAGGCGTTCCCGATCACGCCGATCACGGGTCTGGTCATGGTCGAACTCGTTGTCAGGCCGCGATGCCGGGTGGCAGGGCTGTTCACTATCCAGCGGGATAGCGCATGAAACCGGCGCTTTCAAAGGTGAAGACCACTTCGCCCTTCTGATTTACGCCTTCCTGCCTGCCAGTATAGACGAACCAGCCCGGTCTGGAAGCGCTCGCGCGCCAGCTTTCGGTGACATTGGCATAGGCGATGGTGTCGCCCACATAAACCGGCCTTATCCAGCGCATGTTCTTGACGCCAGGCGAGGGGCCAATCTCGTAGGGCGGGTTGCCCTCTGCCAGCCATTTCGCGTTCTCGACCTGCTGGGTGTCGCGGAACTTGCGCATCCACACCGCCGCCGTGTGCCAGCCCGATGCGCACAGTCCGCCAAGCACGCTGGCGCGGGCTGCCGCCTCGTCGATGTGGAAAGGCTGGGGGTCGTACTTCTTGGCGAAGCGGATGATCTCCTCGGCGGTGAAGGTGTGGCTGCCGAGTTCGTTGCGTTCGCCCGGCGTGCAGAAGGGTGGGTTCTTCATGCCGGTTCTCCCGCCCGGGTTTCGTCTTTTCTCTTGGCGAACATGATCCAGTTGCGAATGGTCATCGCCGGCTTGCCAGAAGCATGCAGCAATTCGAATCGGAACTGGACCAGGCCGATATGCGGGCGGGAACCGGATTCGCGCTTGTCGAGGATATGGGCCTGTCCGCTGAGCGTCTCGCCGGCGCCGACGGGAAGCAACCAATTGACCTCGTCGACGCCCGGCGCGCCCTGGCCGGAGGAATTGAGCAGGAAGGAATCGCACATCATCCGCATCAGCATGGCGCAATTGTGCCAGCCGGATGCCGACAGCCGGCCGAGCATGGAATTGCGCCCGCCATCCTCGCTCAAGTGAAACGGGGCCGGGTCGAACTCGGTGGCGAATTCGACGATTTCCTCCGCCGTCACATGGTGGCTGCCGAGATCGATGACCTCGCCGACCGTGAAATCCTCGTAATGGCGGAACCGGGGAGACGTCTGATTCATGCAATCCTCTGCCAGTCCTTTGCGGTGCTCGGCGCGAAGCAAGCCGATCCGAAGTGTCGAGTCAATGCGTTGACGCGCTCGGCGCGCAATTCGAAACGCACGCGCACGCATGTTCGAGGGTTCAGCCGCTCCATTGCGGTGCCGGAAGGTACAGGCCGCCGGCACGCAATGGTTTCCGACCCGCCAAATGCGCAAATCGTCATGGTTAACCAAAGGTTAAGAAGCTCCGTTGCAGGTCTTCGGTTCTTAACCTTTTTGGTGTAGGTTCCTTTCCAAACGGATGCGGCAGGGGCGCATTCCGATAATAAAAGACCCGCTGGTAACTTGGGCAGGAGAGGTCATGGGCATGTCGGCGATGGCCGTCCGGTGGGGGACTGCTGTGGTTTTGTTGGCATTGGTGAGTGCGTGTGCGGAGCGCCCGGAGGAAGCGGTCGCGACGCGTACGCTGCTGCCGATGGAAGCGGTCGATCCCGATGCCTCGCCGGAACAGGTCTTGACCGCGCAATCGACGCGTGAGGACGACGACGGGATTCACACCGTGCTGGCGCTATCGGCCGGCGGTGCGGACGGTGCCTATGGCGCGGGCGTGCTGGTCGGCTGGACCAAGAGCGGTACAAGACCGAAATTCGATGTCGTAACAGGCGTTTCCACCGGTGCCCTGATGGCGGTGCTGGCTTTTCTGGGGCCCGATTACGACAATGAATTGCAGCGTTTCTACACGACGCAGAGCAATGAAAGCATTTTCCGCAAACGCGGTCTCGATGGCCTGTTCGGCGAGTCGTTGTATGATAACGGCCCGCTCAAGGAGCAGATCGAGGAATTCGTCACCGACGACGTATTGCGCAAGATCGCAACGGAATACGCCAAGGGCCGGCGCCTTTACGTGGCCACCACCAATCTGGACGCCGGCGAACTGGTGATCTGGGACATGGGCGAGATCGCCAATGGCGGACGCAGCGACGACAAGCAGCACTTCCAGAAGGTGTTGCGTGCCTCCGCGGCGGTGCCGGCCTATTTCGCCCCGGTCTACATCAAGCCGCAGCGCGGCATCCAGCTTCGCCAGGCCCATGTCGACGGCGGGGTGAAGGAGCCGGTGCTGGTTTCGGGCTTCATGTTCCCGCCGGGCAAGAAGACCAAGAAAGAACTCTACATGATCATCAACGGCAATACGGTGCGCGAGAACGCGGCCGCGCCGGTGAAGGCGAACCTGCCGGATATTGCCAAGAAATCGATCATGGAAATGATGCGCGAGATCCAGACCGACACGATCTATCGCGATTTCGTGCTGGCACGAAATGTCGGCGCCTCGTTCCACCTTACCGCGATTCCGGATTCCATCCCGATGGCGCAGGAAGGGCTGAACTTCAACACGGCGCGGATGAACAAGCTGTTCCAGGCGGGTTATACCGTCGGCATCAACGGTGTCGGGCAATGGCTCAACGAGCCGCCGCATGTCAGCCGTTACGAGAAAGTTGCCTCGCGCTAGGGCGCTTCCTTCACTTGGCCTGTCCGGAAAAGATCCGGCGTGCCAGCCGGGTTCAGTCCTGCGTCCTTAGCAGTTCCGGCACCTGGGCGATCGTTTCGACTTTCCGGAAGCGATCATGCCCGGCCGGCTCATCGGCATGTTCCAGCGCCCAGGTCAGTTCGTGCGGTATGAAGACGCTCCACGCGCCTGCTTCGAGCGCCGGCAGAATGTCGGAGCGCAGAGAATTGCCGACCATCATGGCGTGCGCGGGTCCTTCTCCGTAATGGGAAAAGATGCGGGCATAGGTGTCGGACTTCTTGTCCGAGACGATCTCGACGCCATCGAAGAGGTGGTCGATGCCCGAAGCGGCGAGCTTGCGCTCCTGGTCGAACAGATCGCCCTTGGTGATGACGACGAGACGGTAGTCCGGTTTCAGCGTTTCGAGCGTTTCGGCGACGCCCGGAAAGGTCTCGACGGGGTGGCGCAGCAATTCGCGACCGGCGGCGAGGATTTCGCTGATCACGCAAGAGGGCGCCTGCCCATCGGTTACCTCGATCGCCGTCTCGATCATCGACAGCGTGAAACCCTTGATGCCATAGCCGTAATGCAGGACATTGCGCCGCTCCGCCTCCAGCAGGCGCTCGGTCAAGTGATCCTTTTCCGCGAAATCGGCGAGCAGTTCGGCAAAGCGGGATTCGGTCAGTCGGAAGTGGACCTCGTTGTGCCACAGCGTGTCGTCGGCATCGAATCCGATGGTGGTGATGGTGCGCATGGCGATAATCGCTAACGATCCCGCATGTGTGGGGCAGGCTGGCGGATTAGTTCACCTTCGACATGGATTTCCAGCTTGTCTAGATGAGTGAGGACCGAAACATGCTCGGCCTGATAGACGTCGAGATAGAGTTTGCGCAGTCCGGTCAGCCCGATGAGGGGGGAGAGGTCCTCAACCGGGGTGAATTCAAGATCGATCCATTCCAGGGCCAAAAGGCCCGCAAGGGGGGCGATATCTTCGAGGGCCATGTTACCCAGATCAAGCCATTTCAGCCGGGTCAATCCGGCAATGGGTGCCAGATCCAGAACGGCCGTATTGCCGAGATCGAGATTTTCCAGCGCGCTCAATCCGGCAATGGGTGTCAGATCGCCGATCCGCGTTCCCTGGACAAGCAGGGCCTCAAGGTTGGCGAGGTCTGCGACGGGAGTGAGGTCGGCGATGGGTGTGTTGCGCAGTTCGAGCCATTCCAGCGCGCGAAGACCCGCGAGAGGGACAAGGGTATCGATTGGCGTGCCCTGCAGCAGGAGCGTCTGCAGGGCGCTCAGGCCGGCAATGGGCGAAAGGTCCGCGACCTGCGTGTTCTGGACGTCGAGTATTTTCAGGGCGGTCAGCCCGGCGACTGGCGCGAGGTCGCGCAGTCCCGTCTCGCCCGAGAAATCCAGTTCGGTGATGTGCGGGCGCCAGTGTTGCGGGGGAGGCGTGCCGGCCAGGATCATGGCGCGGGCGCGTTCCATGTCCACGGGATCGCGTGCGAGCGGGTCGTGATCCTTCCCGTTGAGGTCGTCAGGGTTTGTGAAACTGGACGGCACGGATCGCATTCCCTCGTTCAGTTCGAAAAAATTGCGGTGAACGGGCACGCAATGCAAGTCCGGATTCAGGCCGTGATCCCGGTTGCGGCCTTCAGGTCGGTCGCCAGATCGCCGTAGCCGGTACGAATGCGCTCATAGGCAAGGCCCAGGAATTCGGCCGCCTCGCGGGCTTTGGCGTCGAGTTCGTCGTCATCGGTCTGGGCCAGGAAGATCAGTTTTTTGTAATTGCCGAAATAGGCCTCGCGCAGTTCCGGGTGGCGGTCGAGGCCGAGCGGTCTCGTGACGAAGGCGTCGAACTGGCGGGCGAGGAAGTCGGTCAGAAAGAAGGCGGTCATGGTCGCGTCGCCCAAGGCCTCGAATTCATCGTTTCCGAGGAAGAAGGAATAGCAGTGCGGGCCGGCGAGGCGTTCCACGCCGTGCTTGTCGCAGACCGCATCGAGCAGGCCGCCGGTGCCGCAATCGGCATAGCCGATGAAGATTTGCTCGATGCCCTCGGCCTTGGCTTCCAGGATCTCGCGTTCGATCTCGCCGGGGATCTTTTCCGGGTAGAGATGAAGCTTGGCAGGCAGGCAGGTCAGTTCGACATGCTTCATGCCGTTGGCGGCGAGCACGGCGATGGTCTCGCGGGCAATGGCGCCGCAGGCGATGATGCGCGTGCGCTCCGTCGGCGTTTCGGGTGACCCGGTGATGATGGTTTCGGTGGCATCGGCCATCAGGCTTCCCCCGCATGGGCGCGAAGCACAAGCGCGAGCAGGACAAAACCGCCGGCCATGGAGACGAGCAGCGCCAATCCGCCCGCTTCGCGCAGGCCGAACGCGCCGTGGACGAACAAGGGTACGGCGACGGGCAGGCCGAGGCGCACGCCCCAGACCAGCACTTTCTCGAGGGTGGCGGCGGAAGGCAATACGAAGCTGATGGCGAGCAGGGTGGCCGCCGCGACCTGCCATTTTATCGCGGAGATCGATGCAAGGAAGGCGATGCGATCGAGCGCCACGCCGCCTGAAATCAAGGCCATGTCGAGCGATTGCACCATGGTGGTATTCTCGAACATGTCGAGGGCGGCGACGAGAAGAATGCCCAGGCCGCCAACCCATGCGGCGGCGCGGCAATTGCCAGCGAAGGCGAGGGCGGCAAAGCCGATGGCGGTCGCATAAGCCAGCAGGAACAGGCTATCGACGAACAGGACCGCGCGCAGGCCATCGGCGCCCGCCCGAAGCGCGGAGGCGTACGCTTCAGGATCGGAAACAACTTCGAAGCGTTCCTGGGAGGGATGGGGATCGTAGGCCAGCGCAAGCACCAGCATGACGCCGATCAGCGCCAGCGCGCACAGTGCCGCGACAAGGGAAACGTTGAGAAGATCGCGCCGTGCCATGGCCTGTCTCTGTTCCTGCCCGACCGGATCCCTGCCCGGCCGGGTTCCTGCCCAGCCGATCAGGGTATTGCGGTGCATTTCCTCATGCGCCGCAATGCCCGCCCGCCGGTTCGACCGGCAGCAGGCAGGTCAGGCCGTGACCGCGCGGCCGCCCAGCTGGTTGTGCTTGCGCGCGATGAGATTCTTGGCAGTCTCGACGGCGACGGCCGCATCGCGGCAATAGGCATCGGCACCCACGGCCTTGCCGAATTCCTCGTTCAGCGGCGCGCCGCCGACCAGCACGATGTAATTGTCGCGGATGCCCTGCGCGACCAACGTGTCGATGACGACCTTCATATAGGGCATGGTGGTTGTCAGCAGGGCCGACATGCCAAGAATGTCGGGTTTGTGCTCTTCCAGTGCGGCCAGATATTTTTCGACATCGGTGTTGATGCCAAGGTCGATTACGTCGAAGCCGGCGCCTTCCATCA
>JAGRLL010000153.1:13074-18780 GCA_020441855.1 Nitratireductor sp. | reverse complement strand
TCGCCATCAACATGGCCGCCATTCCCAAAGACCTTATCGAATCCGAATTGTTCGGCCACGAAAAAGGAGCGTTTACGGGGGCGCAGCACCGCTCGTCCGGCCGCTTCGAACAGGCGGAGGGCGGCACGCTCTTCCTCGACGAAATCGGCGACATGCCGATGGACGCACAGACGCGGCTGCTGCGCGTGCTGCAACAGGGCGAATACACCACGGTCGGCGGGCGCACGCCGATCCGCACGGATGTCAGGATCGTGGCCGCGACGAACAAGGATTTGCGGATCCTCATCAATCAGGGGCTGTTCAGGGAAGATCTTTTCTACAGGCTCAATGTCGTGCCGCTGCGCCTGCCGCCGCTGCGCGAGCGCACCGAGGACATTCCCGATCTCGCCAATCACTTCCTTGCGCTCGCCGAAAAGGACGGGCTCGCGTCGAAGCAGATCGAGCCGCGGGCGATCGACATCCTCAAGCACTACCGCTGGCCCGGCAACGTACGCGAATTGGAGAACCTGATCCGCAGGTTGCTGGCGCTCTATCCGCAGGAAGTGATCACGTCGGAAATCGTCGAGGCGGAACTGCGCGGCAACGATCCATTCTCCTCCTCATCGCCGCCGGAAGCCGGCAACTCGCCGGCCGACATCGCCAGCGCCGCCGAGCTATGGCTGTCGGACTATTTCTCAGGTTACGGCACCGAACTGCCGCCGCCGGGACTCTATCATCGAGTGCTGCGCCAACTCGAAGTTCCGCTGATCACCGCAACGCTTGCAGCGACACGCGGCAACCAGCTCAAGGCGGCCGACCTTCTGGGGCTCAACCGCAACACCCTGCGCAAGAAGATCAGGGAACTCGATATCCAGGTGATTCGCTCAATCCGCTGATATCAAATCCTTTTTACGTTGGGCGGCCGCGTTTTCAGCGGTTGACGGGCTGTTTCATTCTTGCCACATTCGTGTTGCACTGCTGCAACGCCATGAGCGCCGGCCCTGGCGCCCGTTCATGGTGGTGTCGTGGAATTGGCGCAGCAATTCACCTTGAACAAACTCGGCATGATCCTTTCGCAAAACCGGTACCCATTTTTGCGGATCATGCGCGTGCAGGCAGATTGAGATGGCCACCAGCCTTGCCGCCTCGAAAGCGGACGAAAGCAATGGCCTGACGGGCCCGGCCGATGGCCGGGATCAGCAGGCGGCCGAAGCACCAGCCAGCGTGCAACGCGGCGAACGCGACGGTATTTCGCGCGTATTGGGCTTTGCCGCCACGCTGGCGCTGATCGTCACCGGCACGGCGACCTTCCTTATCCTTATCGGCCTTGCTCCGATCGCACCCACCGACTCGGTCGTTGCCAGCGCGCTCGCCATCAATTCCATCCTGGCGCTTATCGTCTTCTTCCTGATTGCCCGCGAGGTCTGGATCATCCTGCAGGCGCGGCGCAAGGGCAGAGCGGCCGCGCGACTGCATGTGCGCATCGTCGGACTGTTCGCGCTGGTCGCAGCCATTCCCGCCATTCTGGTCGCCATCGTCGCCTCTATCACGCTCGATGTCGGCCTCGACCGCTGGTTCGAACTCAGAACCAAGGCAATCGTGGCTTCCTCCGTGAGCGTCGCCCGAGCCTATATGGACGAAAGCCGGCGCGTGCTCACCGGCAATACGGTCTCGATGGCCGCCGATCTGGATCGGTCGCGCCAGATTTACAGCCTCGATCGTCAGGGTTTCGTCAACCTGCTGACGCTGCACGCCAAGGGCAGGGGCTTTCTCAAGGCCGATCTGCTGCGCCGCGACGGCTCGCTCATCCTCGGCGCGGATATCAAGACCGATGTCGAACTGCCCAAGGCGATCGACGAATATTTCACCGCCGCCGATTCGGGCGATCCCGTCGCCATCCCGCCCGGCACCACCAATTTCATCGGCGCGATGTTCAAGCTTCGCGAGATTCCCAACGCCTATCTCTACACGATCATGTCGTTGCGGCCCGAAGTCGTGCAGGCGCTACGGCAAATGGAGGCCAACACGGTCGAATATGCCGGCATGGAGCGCAACCGCTTCCGCGTGCAGCTTGCCTTCGCGGTTCTTTATATCGGCGTGTGCCTGATCGTGCTGCTGGCTGCAATCTGGATGGGCATTTCGGTCGCCGACCGGTTCGTCGCGCCGATCCGGCGATTGATAACGGCAGCCGATGCGGTGAGTTCCGGCGACCTCGACGTCAAGGTCGGCACGCTGCATACCGAGGGCGATCTGAAGAACTTGTCGGATACCTTCAACGTCATGATCAGCGAACTCAAGCATCAGCGCGACGAAATCCTGACCGCCAAGGACGATATCGCCCAGCGCGCACGCTTCAACGAGGCCGTGCTGTCGGGCGTAAGCGCTGCCGTTCTCGGTGTCGACGCCGACGGCAAGGTAACCATCGCAAACCGCACTGCGTTGCAACTCTTCGAAGGCAACGAGCCGCAAGGGGCCAATCTGCACGAACTGGCGCCGGAACTGGGAGAGGTATTCAAGCGCGCGCTCGCTTCGGAATGGCCCGAATACCGCGAACAGATCACGACCTGGCGGGGCGGCAAGGAAAGCACGCTCAACGTTCAGGTCACGGTGGAGCAGGAAGAAGCCGACGGGGATGCGGACGGGTTCGACGGCTCCGCGGTACCGGAGCATTCCTTCGTCATCACGATCGACGACATCACCGACCTCGTGGCCGCCCAGCGCAACACCGCATGGTCGGACGTGGCGCGGCGCATCGCGCACGAAATCAAGAATCCCCTGACCCCGATCCAGCTTTCGGCCGAACGCATCCGCCGGCGCTATGGCAAATACATCACCGAGGACAAGGAGATTTTCGACCAGTGCACGGACACGATCGTGCGTCAGGTCGGCTACATCGGCAGAATGGTCGACGAATTCTCCTCCTTCGCGCGCATGCCGAAGCCCGCCATGGAATTGCAGAATCTGACCGATACGCTGTCGGAGGCCGTGTTCCTGCAAAAGGTGGGCTTGCCCGAAATCGAGTTCGTCACCGATTTTGCCAAGGAGCCCCTCGAGGCTTATTTCGATGCGAGATTGATGTCTCAGGTTTTTATCAATGTTATCAAGAATGCTGCCGAAGCCATTGAATCAACTGACAATACCAAAAAGGATAAAGGCCGCATCGAAGTGCGCGCCCGGCGCAAGGGCGCTCGCTTCCTGATCGAGGTGATCGACAACGGCAAGGGTTTGCCGAAGGAGAATCGCCAGCGCCTGCTCGAGCCCTACATGACAACGCGCGAGAAAGGTACGGGTCTCGGACTGGCCATCGTGCGCAAGATCATGGAGGACCATGGCGGCGGCATCGAATTGCTGGATGCACCGGCGCGGACCGGGGAGGGAGCGAAAGGCGGCGCAGGCGCAATGGTTCGGCTGATCCTGCCGGCCGGGGAAAGAGCGGGCGCGAAAGCCGGCGGCAGGCGCACGAAGAAACAAAAAGACGGAAACAATCCTGCGGCGAAGCCGGAGGAAGCAACAAAGCCGGTCGAGCCGGCCGGGAGCGTATAACCCATGGCATCGGACATTCTGATCGTCGACGATGAACAGGACATTCGCGATCTTGTCGCCGGCATCCTGGAGGATGAAGGCCACGAGACGCGCACCGCCGGCGATGCGGATTCCGCACTCGCGGCCATCGCGGCGCGGCGGCCCTCGCTGGTGTTTCTCGATATCTGGCTGCAGGGCTCGCGCCTCGACGGGCTGGAAATCCTCGCCGAAATCAAGGCGCAGCACCCGGAAGTTCCGGTGGTGATGATCTCGGGGCACGGCAATATCGAGACGGCGGTTTCGGCTATCCGGTCCGGGGCTTACGACTACATCGAGAAGCCGTTCAAGGCCGATCGCCTTGTGCTCATCGCCGAGCGCGCGCTGGAGGCTTCGAACCTGAAGAAGCAGGTTCGCGAGCTGCAGGAAAAAAGCGCCGATATGCCCGAGCTGATCGGCAATTCGCCAGCCATGAACGGGTTGCGCCAGACGATCGACAAAGCGGCGCCAACCAACAGCCGCATCATGATCATCGGCGGCTCGGGGGCCGGCAAGGAATTGGTGGCACGCACCATTCACCGCCTCTCCAACCGCGCGAGCGGTCCGTTCGTCGTGGTCAACGCCGCCGCGATCACGCCGGAGCGCATGGAGGTGGAGCTGTTCGGCACGGAAGCCAGCGACGGCGCCGGCGGGCGCAAGGTCGGCGCGCTGGAGGAAGCCCATCGCGGCACGCTCTATCTCGACGAAGTCGCCGACATGCCGCGCGATACGCAGAACAAGATCCTGCGCGTTCTCGTCGACCAGCAATTCGAGAGGGTGGGCGGCTCCGCCAAGGTCAAGGTCGACGTGCGCGTCCTGTCCTCGACCGCGCGCAATCTCGAAGCGCTGATCGGGGAGGGACAGTTCCGCGAGGATTTGTTCCACCGTCTCGCAGTGGTGCCCTTGCGGGTGCCGCCGCTCTCCGAACGGCGCGAGGATATCCCCGATCTGGTCGGAGCGTTCATGGAGCAGATCGGTCGTCAGGCGGGCATTCGCGGCTGCCGGATCGGCGACGACGCCATGGCCGTGCTTCAGGCGCACGAATGGCCTGGCAATATCCGCCAATTGCGCAACAACATCGAACGACTGATGATCCTGTCGCGGGCCGAGCCCGGCGCGGTCATCACGGCCGACATGCTGCCGCCCGAAATCGGGGAGATGCTGCCGAGCCCCGGCGGGGAAGGTAGCGAGCACATCATGGCGCTGCCGCTGAAGGATGCACGGGAAGCTTTCGAGCGCGATTATCTCGCCGCACAGGTTGCGCGTTTCGGCGGAAACATCTCGCGCACGGCCGAATTCGTTGGTATGGAACGCTCCGCGCTGCATCGGAAGCTGAAGATGCTCGGCCTCTACGACCGCAGACGCAAGGGCGCAGAAGAGGTTTCGTAAAGCCCGAACGGGAGCCGAAACCCACAGACGAACTGGAGACACCATGCGTGTCGTCATCTGCGGCGCCGGCCAGGTCGGCTACGGTATCGCCGAAAGGCTGGCAGCCGAGAACAACGACGTCTCGGTCATCGATTCCTCGCCGGAACTCGTCCAGAACATACAGGACCGCCTCGACGTGCGCGGCCATGTCGGCCATGGCTCGCATCCCGACGTGCTGGCGCGCGCCGGCGCCGAGCAGGCCGACATGATCATCGCCGTGACCCTGTACGACGAGGTCAACATGGTTGCATGCCAGGTCGCGCACTCGCTGTTCAACGTGCCGACCAAGATCGCGCGCGTCCGCGCCCAGAGCTACCGCCAGCCGCACTGGCAGAACCTGTTCTCGCGCGATCACATGCCCATCGACGTCATTATCTCGCCCGAGATCGAGGTCGGCGACGTCATCCTGCGCCGCGTGGCGCTACCGGGCGCCAGCGACGTCGTGCTGTTCGCGCAGGAAAAAATCGCCATGGTGGCGATCGACTGCGATGAAAGTTGCCCGGTCATCGACACGCCGCTGTCGCAGCTATCGGAACTGTTTCCCGATTTGCGCGCCACGGTCGTCGGTGTCTGGCGCAACGGCGAGATGTTCGCGCCGCGCTCGTCTGACCAGATCAAGCTGGGCGATCTTGCCTATGTCATCGCGGAGCGCGGCCAGATCCGCCGCACCCTTTCGATCTTCGGCAAGGAACGGCCCGAGGCTTCGCGCATCGTCATTGCCGGTGGCGGCAATATCGGCCT
>JAGRLL010000153.1:5671-13019 GCA_020441855.1 Nitratireductor sp. | reverse complement strand
GCCTCGCGCGAAAAAGCGATCCGAATGGCCGACCAGCTCAAACGCACAGTCGTGTTGCACGGCAGTGCGCTCGACGAGCAGATGCTGAGCGAGGCGGGCATCGGCAATTCGGACATGATGGTCGCGATCACCAATGACGATCAGGTCAATATCCTGTCGCTGGTGCTGGCCAAGAAGCTCGGATGCCACAACACGCTCGCGCTGCTGAACAATGTCGGCTACCACGGCTTTACCCGTTCGCTCGGCATCGACGATTACGTCAATCCGCGTGCGGTGACAATTTCGCGGATTCTCCAGCACGTCAGGCGCGGACGCATACGCGGCGTCTACTCGCTGCAGAACGGTGCGGCGGAAATCATCGAAGCCGACGCACTCGACACCTCGCCGCTGGTCGGCAAGCCCCTTCGGGATCTCGACCTTCCCGTCGGCATTCGCATCGGCGCGATTTATCACGGCAACGAGGTGATCCAGCCAACGGGCGATGTGGTCATCAAGCCGAAGGACCGCGTTGTGATGCTCGCGCTCAACGAGCGTGTGCGCCAGGTCGAGCAGATGTTCCGCGTCAGCCTGGAATTCTTCTAGGATTCAGGCCCCTGCGTGGCGCCTGAAACATGCGGCGGTACCGGGCTTGGACGGTATCTTGCGCACGAATTGGCCCATGCCGATACACCTGAAGACTGCGATGCGCATGCGCATAATTTACATCGACTTGAACACACCTCTTGAAAAGGGCCGACGCGCGCACCTATAAATGACAAGCTGACGGCGCAAGGCTTCGCTTGGGTTGTGGGGAAGTCGGCAGGAATTGCATTATCCCGACAAAAGAGGGCATGCTGTCGGCTCGAACGGGGAGCGGTCTCCTCGCAAGAGGCGGAGAACAATAGAATATGGCTGAAAGGTCACAAAATCTGCAGGACACGTTTCTCAATCATGTCCGCAAGCAGAAAATTCCGCTAACGATTTTTCTGGTAAACGGGGTCAAACTGAACGGCGTGGTCACCTGGTTCGACAATTTCTGCGTGCTGCTCAAGCGTGACGGCATCGGACAGCTTGTCTACAAGCACGCTATTTCGACGATCATGCCCTCGCAGCCGGTCAATCTGGGCGATACCGGGGGCGAAGAGGCCTCCGATTGAGCGAACTCGAACGGGGTGAGAAGTCCCGATTCCAGTGGCAGGCAGAGGAAAACGCCCGGCCTGAGCGCGCGCTTGTGCTCGTGCCCGAGATCAGGGCCAGAGCGGGGGCAGGGGCGCCGGGACATGAGGCGGACGATCCGGCCGCGAGACGCACATCGCAGGCGCGTCTCGCCGAAGCCGAAGGGCTGGCCCGCGCCATATCACTCGACATTGCCGGATCCGGCCTCGTCACGCTGAAGGCGATCCAGCCGGGCACGCTGTTCGGCAAGGGCAAGATCGACGAGATCGCCGGCATCGTGAAGGCCGACGAGATCGGCCTGATTATCGTCGACCATTCGCTTACTCCGGTGCAACAGCGCAATCTCGAAAAGGCATGGAACGCCAAGGTACTGGACCGCACCGGGCTGATCCTTGAAATCTTCGGCGAGCGGGCCCGCACCAAGGAAGGCCGGCTGCAGGTCGAACTCGCCCATCTCAACTATCTCAAGGGCCGGCTGGTGCGCCAGTGGACCCACCTTGAACGCCAGCGTGGCGGCCTGGGTAAGACGGGCGGTCCCGGCGAGACCCAGATCGAGGCCGACCGGCGGTTACTCCAGGAGCGCATCCTGCGGCTCGAAAAGGAACTGGAGAAGGTGCGGCGAACACGCAGCCTGCATCGCGCCAAACGCAAGAAGGTGCCGACGCCGGTCGTCGCGCTCGTCGGCTATACCAATGCCGGCAAGTCGACCTTGTTCAACCGGCTTACCGGCGCCGGCGTCATGGCGAAAGATCTGCTGTTTGCCACGCTCGACCCGACACTGCGCCGCCTGACGCTGCCGCAGGGCAGGGAGATTATCGTGTCCGATACGGTCGGCTTCGTCTCCAACCTGCCGACGACGCTGGTCGCCGCCTTCCGCGCGACACTGGAAGAGGTTGTCGAGGCCGATCTCATCCTGCATGTGCGCGATATCGCCGATCCCGAAAGCGCGGCACAGGCGGCGGACGTCTACGAAGTGCTCGACCAGATCGGCATCGAGGCAGGTGGGCACGCCCATGTCGTTGAAGTGTGGAACAAGATCGACCTTCTGTCGGATGACGCCCGTGACGCGCTACGCGGGCGCCTGGAGGGCGAGGATGCGCCCGTTCTCGTCTCGGCGGTAACGGGCGAGGGCACCGACAGGCTGCTGGAACGCATCGAACGCTCCATCGGCGGCGATGAAAACATCTTCGACATTCATCTCGACATCGCCAGTTTGAGCGAATTGCCGTGGATCTACGAGCACGGCCATGTCATCGAGCGCCAGGATCGTGCGGACGGTTCCGTCGATATGAAGGTGCGGGTGCGGGCTGGCGAACGAAGCGCGTTTACCCGGTTTGGCCGCGAAACGGTCGGCGGGGACTAATCCGCCTTCGCGCCCTTCGCTTCCACCCAGAGCGCTTCCATCGTCTCAAGATCGGCCGATTCCATCGTGTGGCCGGTACGCGCGATGTTTTCCTCGATATAGGCGAAGCGGGTGCGGAACTTCTCGTTGGCGCTGCGCAACGCACCATCCGGATCGACCTTCATGTGACGCGCCAGATTGGCGACGGCAAACAGCAGGTCTCCGATCTCCTCGTGCAGACGTTGCGGAGAGGCTTCCTCCAGTTCGGCTTCGACCTCGTCCAGTTCCTCTCGGATCTTGGCGATCACGGCGTGCGGATCGTTCCAGTCGAAACCGACCCGCCCGGCTTTCGCCTGGAGCTTGATGGCAGCCATGAGGACGGGCAGGGCGCGCGGAACATCGTCCAGCAGGCTCGCCTTGCGTTCGTCCTCAAGGCCATGTGCCCGCCTCGCCTCGGCCAACTCCGCCTTTTCCTTTGCCTTGATGCGCTCCCATGCACCCTTGGCCATGCCTGCGGAGCGCGCTTCCTCGTCGCCNNATGCGGATGGCGGCGGATCATTTTCGCCGTAATGCCTTCCACGACATCGCCGAAATCGAACAGGTCCGCTTCTTCAGCCATGCGTGCGTGATAGACCGATTGCAGCAGGAGATCGCCGAGTTCCAGTTTCAGCTCGGCCATGTCGTCGCGCTCGATGGCATCGGCGACCTCGTAGGCTTCCTCGATCGTGTAAGGCGCGATCGATTTGAAGTCCTGTTCCAGATCCCACGGGCAACCGGTTACCGGCGTGCGCAGCGCGGCCATGATTTCGATGAGGCGGGAAATATCGCGGGAGGGTGTCATGACAAGCGGTTTAGCAGATGTCGCCAGCGGGTCGATAGGGAACCGCGACCGCAAGCGAAACTGGCCTGCGCAAAACCGGAATTCTGGAAAGGCAGGATCGCCGTGTGGCCCGCTATCTGCACCTGGTTACGTAGATCGCATAAGATATATTATGGAATATAATTATGTATAATTCAGATCAGGATTTGGCAATTACAGATTGATTCAATTTGCTTTTTATCTACCTACCTTGCCATCGCCATATGTACGATCATGACCTGTTCTCTCACTCCTGGCCATAGTTGGCGCCGCCGCAACGAAACGTTCGCCCAATTCGCCATGCCAGTTGAAATTGCGCTCGACCAAGGGCGCCGGCGTGAAGAATTGGACACCGACGATCATTGGCAAGACGTTGCGTTGGGTCCTGGCGACTCGCCGTGGCGTTGGCGGATAAGGTCAACCTGGTTATCCGAAATGGTTAATCGTGGCGTGTGTCGTTCGGCACAGACCGACAAGCCGCCTTGTCGTAGTAACGATGGTGTGAAGTGCGGCCTCGTTTGTGGAAACTTAGCATTGTCCGTATAGATTCGGCCGCGGAATGATTGCTGCCCAAACCAGCCGAGATGAAAGCCATGCACCGACGTTCGACACATGCCGCACTTTCTCTTTCCGTCATGGCGCTGAGCACTGGGCTCGCGATCGCCACGCCGGTTCGCGCCGCCGAGGATAACAAGTCCAGCGAACCGTTGCAGATCGTCGTTTCGCTGAACGAACAGAAGCTCAACGTTTTCCGTGGCGAAGAGGTTATCGCCAGTTCGAAGGTCTCGTCCGGCAAGCCTGGTCATTCGACGCCGACCGGCATTTTCTCCATCCTGCACAAGAAGAAGTTTCACCGCTCGAACATCTATTCGGGCGCGCCGATGCCATGGATGCAGCGTCTGACATGGACCGGCATCGCGCTGCACGAATCGAATTCGGTACCCAATTATCCAGCCTCGCATGGCTGCGTTCGCCTGCCGGCGGCATTCGCGAAGGAACTCTTTGGCGAGACCAGTGTCGGCCAGCACGTCGTCATCACGGGCGATCCGGTGACGCCAGAGCCCATCGTCGACGCCTTGTTGCCGCAGCCTGCCATGCCGCGTCAGTACGATCCGACCTACGATCAATGGCGCGCGCTGGTGGAGAACGCCGGACTGAAGCTGACGAAGAATTTCGCACCAAAGATCTCGACCGCGGCCCTGCTGTACCCGGTTCGCGACAAGATCGGCTTTGCGTACAAGCCATCCGGCGCGCCGCTGCGCGTGCTGATCACACGGCGCTCGCGCCAGGACATCACTGCGAGTATTCAGTTTCTCCTGAACAAGCTCGGCTACGACGCCGGACCGATCGACGGGCTCGCGGGCCGCGCGACGGCTGCTGCGATCAAGGCGTTCCAGGACGATCACAATCTCAACGAGACCGGCATCATCACGCCGCATTTCACAAAAATACTCTACAGGGCTGCCGGCGTAAACGAGCCTGAAACCGGGCACATCTTCGTGCGCAGCGAATTCGAGCCGGTCTTCGATGCACCGATCACCATATCCGATCCGGATCAGCCGCTCGGCACGCATCTGATCACGGCGACGAAGTTCGACAACGATGCGATGAAGACCGAATGGCTGGCCATGACGCTGGAGAACCAGCTTCCGGAATTCACCCGGGCCTATTTCGACATCGCGGAGGATGCACCGAGCGATACGGCGGTACACGAGGCGCTGAACCGCATCACCATCCCCGAAGATGTCGCCAAGCGCATCGCGCGCATGCTGACGCCCGGTTCGTCCATCGCGATTTCGGATACGGGTCTGAGCGGCTATACCGGCTGGAAGACTGATTTCGTCGTCGTGACCAAGATCGGCCGGCGAGCCTGACGCCGGCTCATTCTTCCAGTTCGATCACCAGTCCGTCATAGGCCGGCTCGACATGGTCGGGCGTCTCCAGCTGCACGGTTTCGTAGTCGAGCGGAATGTGCATATGAGTAAGCACGGCGCGTTTTGGCGTCAGTTTCGCGATCCATTCAAGCGCCTGACTCAGCGAAAAATGGCTCAGATGCATGCGGTATTGCAGCGCGTCGACGACCCAGATGTCGAGATCGGCGAGCGCGGGCAGGCTTTCCGGCGGAATGTCGGAGACGTCCGGGGAATAGCAAAGCCCTCCCCGCCTCGCCGCCAGATCGCCGCCGAAACGAAAGCCCAGCGAATGGATCGGCCCGTGGATCTGGTCGACGGGAAGGGCGTCGACCTGTCCGCCCGGCCCCTCGATGCGGACGATCTCTCCGGGGCGGATTTCATTGGCCTGCAGGATCGGCGGGTAGATCGAACCGGCTGGCTGCTCGTAACAATAGTCGAAACCGTGGCGCAGGCGTTCCAGCGTGGCAGCATTGGCGTAGGTCTGGATGCGCTCGCGCTGTATGATCGCATATTGGCGCAGGTCGTCGATGCCGTGGACATGATCGGCATGGGGATGGGTAAACAGCACGCCATCGATGCGCTGGACATTGGCCATCAGCATCTGCTCGCGCAGATCGGGGCTGGTGTCGATCAGCACCGTGGTCGTGCCTTCAGGCCCGATACGCTCGACCAGCATGGAAGCGCGGCGGCGCCTGTTGCGGGGATTGGTCGGATCGGCCGCGCCCCAGTCGCCATTGATGCGCGGCGTTCCCGGCGAAGAGCCGCAGCCAAGGATGGTGAAGCGGTAGCTCACGAAGAAACATCCAACGGCAATTCACCCGCCGGCACTTTCGAGAAAAGACGGAAGAAGTTCTGCGTCGTCGACCGCGCAATTGCTTCTTCGCTCACGCCCCGTGTCTCGGCCAGCACGCGCGCCGTGTTGACGACGAAGGACGGCTCGTTACGCCTGCCGCGATGCGGCGGCGGTGCGAGATAGGGCGCGTCGGTTTCAACCAGCAGCCGGTCGGCAGGCAGGTCGCGCGCAATATCGCGGATATCCTGCGACTTGTTGAAAGTCAGGATGCCGGAAAAGGAAACATAGCCGCCGAGTTCAATACCGGTCATCGCCAGCGCGCGGCCCGATGAGAAACAATGCAGCACGAAGGGGAAGGTCCCCTTCCCCGTTTCCTCGGTCAGGATCTCGGCCATGTCGTCGTCGGCGTCGCGGGAGTGAATGACCAGTGGAAGCCCGGTCTCGCGCGCCGCAGCGATGTGGTTGCGAAGACCCTGCGCCTGCGCCTCGCGCGGCGAGTTATCGTAGAAATAGTCGAGCCCGGCCTCGCCGATCGCCACGACCTTGGGATGCCCCGCGAGCTTCACCAGTTCCTGCGTCGTGATATCGAGTTCTTCATGCGCGTTGTGCGGATGGGTGCCGACCGAACAGAATACATCGGGAAAACGCTCGGCAACTGCAAGGACTTGCGGGAATTTTCGCACCCGTGTCGAGATCGTTACCATGCGCCCGATACCAGCTTCGCGGGCGCGCTGTACGACATCGTCCAGTTCCTCGGCAAAATCGGGGAAATCGAGATGGCAGTGGGAATCGACGAGTATCTTTTCAGGCATCTTCTCGGGCATCGCCTCAGGATGCCTCCGGCTCCACGTAACGCGGGAAGACGCCCGACGGCGCGGGCAGTTCGGTATCCGAAGAAAGCGCGTGGCCTTCGTCAAGCGCGGTGAAATCTCGTGCGTCTGACGGTACGGAAAGCAGGTCGAGCAGTTTCCCGGCACTTTCCGGCATGACCGGTTGCGCGAGGATCGCGACCACACGGATCACCTCGGCCGTCGTCCACAGCACGCTTTCCATGCGCGCGGGATCGGTCTTCTTCAGCGCCCATGGCTCGGATGCGGCGAAATAGCGGTTGGCGTCGGCGACGACCGTCCAAACGGCATCGAGATATTTATGGATCTGCTGGCCGTCCATTTCCTTGCGCGCAATATCGAGGATAGCGTAGGCGGCATTGAGGATCGCGCGGTCCGCATCGGTCAGTTCGCCCCTTGTGGGCACCCTGCCCCCGCAATTCTTGGCGATCATCGACA
>JAGRLL010000153.1:5096-5620 GCA_020441855.1 Nitratireductor sp. | reverse complement strand
TTGATGCGGTTGACGATCGCCTCGTGCGAGTAATTGCCGTCCTGGCCGAAGGGAACTTCGCGCAGGAAGAAATAGCGCACCTGGTCGACGCCGTAGCCCTTGGCAAGATCGAACGGATCGACGACATTGCCGACCGATTTCGACATCTTCTCGCCGCGGTTGAACAGGAAGCCATGGCCGAAGACGCGCTTGGGCACCGGCAGGCCGGCGGACATCAGGAAGGCCGGCCAGTAGATCGTATGAAAGCGCACGATGTCCTTGCCGATAATGTGGAGATCGGCAGGCCAGTAGGCATTGCGCTCGTCTTCGTCCGGCCAGCCTGTCGCGGTGACATAGTTCGTCAGCGCGTCGACCCAGACATACATGACGTGCTTTTCGTCGCCCGGCACCGGGATGCCCCAGTCGAACGTGGTGCGCGACATGGAGAGGTCGCGCAAGCCCTGCTTGACGAAGCTGACGACCTCGTTGCGGCGCGTGTCCGGCCCGATGAATTCGGGATGTTCCTCGTAGAGCTTCAACAGCCT
>JAGRLL010000153.1:3342-4996 GCA_020441855.1 Nitratireductor sp. | reverse complement strand
CTCGTCGTAATAGGCCTCGTCGCGCACCGAGTACCAGCCGGCATAGCTGTCCTTGTAGAGATCGCCATTGGCCTCCATGCGCCGCCACAATTCCTGCACGGTGCGATAGTGGCGCTCCTCTGTGGTGCGGATGAAGTCATCGTTGGAGGCATTGAGCGCTAGCGTCATGTCGCGGAAGCGGCCGGCATTGCGGTCGGCCAGGTCGCGGACCTCCATGCCTTCCTTGCGCGCGGTCTGGAGCATTTTCTGGCCGTGCTCGTCGGTGCCCGTCAGGAAGAATACGTCATAGCCGTCCAGCCGCTTGAAACGGGCAAGCGCGTCGGTCGCGATCAGTTCGTAGGCGTGGCCGATATGCGGCTGGCCGTTGGGATAGGAGATCGCCGTGGTGATATAGAATTTCTTGGCTTCGCTCATGGCCGGCAATAACGTTCTCGGGGATGTTCTCGGGAGGAACGGTCGGACCGGGGTCAGGCCGCTTCGCGCATCGCCTCGAACAGGTTCAGGATCACCTGTTTCCTGTCGAGATTGTACGCATCGGCCAATTCCACGGAACGGCGCGTCTTTTCCCACACCTCGACCCAGCGGGCAAGGACAGATATCCCCTCGCTCGCGCCCTGCGGCCGGGGCTCGCCCGCCCGCCCGCCATCCGGAGGCTCGGATTCGCCGCGCACACGCCGCGCGACATAATCATGCGTCAAATCAAGAAACAGGCGATAGCGGTCGTTCTTGGCTACCGGCGCGATCTCGCTGGCCAGTTCGTGTATGGCGGTCCAGTCGGGTCTGGCGGCATCCCGCGCAAGGCGCACCAGGGCGCGATAGAGTTCGATACCCTCACCGCGCACCAGCAGGATGCCGCGCCGCACCGAACCGTCGGAAAGCGCCGCGATGAGCGCGCGATCGGCTTCGTCGAGGCCTTCCGACTCGCCCAGATGGTCTAGCGCCTCCAGCACCTGCGCGCCGGTCAGGGGACGGATGTCGAGTTTCTGGCAACGTGAGCGGATGGTGGGAAGCAGACCCTTCGGCGAATGGGCGAGTACGAGGAACACTGCGTTCGGCGGCGGTTCCTCAAGCATCTTCAGCAGGGCGTTCGCGGCAGCCGGATTGAGATCGTCCGCAGGATCCACGATGCACACGCGCGGCACGTTCTCGGCGGCCGAATTACCGAAAAACGAAACGGTGCGGCGTACTTCATCGACGGAGAGCACGCTCATCCAGCGCTTGTTCTCATGGCTCCACGGCCGGCGCAAATGCAGCAGGTTGAGATGGCCGCCGGCAGCGACCTTGCCCTCGACGACATCGCTTTCGCCCGGTGTCACATAGGCGGCCGGCGCACGGCCCGGATCGGGATGGCGGAAGAGATGGCCCGCGAAACGGCAGGCGAGAGTCGCCTTGCCGATACCGCGCGGTCCCGACAACAGCCAGGCATGGTGCATGCGGCCGGAAGCATGGCGCGCGGCGAGCAGATCGAGCGTGGCGCGATGGCCGACAAGATGGCGGTTTTCCGCCGGATCCGGAATGCCCTCGATGTGATCCCAACTCGTGAGACCGGTTTCCTGGTCCGCCATCAGGCGTCCGCCTCCACCGCCTGTTCGCCTCCGGATAGACCGTCGTCTGCATCCCTTTGCTTTTTCGCTCTTTTCTCCGCATCGTCGAA
>JAGRLL010000153.1:0-3212 GCA_020441855.1 Nitratireductor sp. | reverse complement strand
AGTTCCAGCGATTCCTTTTCGAAGCGGTCGGCCTCGCCGAATTCGGCTTGCCGGCTGGCGGCCCGCTTCATGCCCTCGACCGGATCCAGATCGAGAATGATGGTGAGATCCGGCCAGCAATCCTCGCAGGCAACCCGCTCCAATTGCTTGAGTAATTCCATGGAGACCTTGCCCGTGACGCCCTGATAGACGCGAGTGGAATCGAAGAAGCGGTCGCACAGCACCGTAATGCCTGCCTTGAGCGCTGGCCGGATGATCGTCTCGACATGGTCGGAGCGCGCTGCGGAAAACAGGATCGCTTCCATTTCCGCGCCAAGCGGTTCGGCCGCGCCCGAAAGCAATACGTGGCGCACAGCTTCCGCGCCGGGGGAGCCACCCGGTTCGCGTGTCATCAGCACCTCGATGCCGCGCTTGCCCAGCGCCTCTTCCAGCAGCCTTATCTGGGTGGACTTGCCGGTGCCCTCGCCGCCCTCGAATGTGATGAAAAGCGCCGGTCCGCCGGACTTACTTTCTTGCGCGCCCAAGGTTTCCTGCCTGCCAAACGGCGTTACATGTGAGCCGGCCTGGCATCAAAACGGGATCCAGCCAATGAGCAATTCCTTGGCTGCGTCGGCCGCGCGCCGGCGCAAGCCGCCCTTTTCAATCGTCTCGGCGGCGACGAGCGTCGTCTCCTGGCTCAGCGTATCGCCAATCCAAACTTTCAGCGTCGCGACCTTCGTGCCCTTTTCGACCGGCGGCATCAGCGGCCCGGTATAGGCGATGCGCGCGCGCAGCTTGTCGCGGAAGCCGATCGGCAGATAGATATCGACAGGTCCGTCGCCGGTCACGTCGATACCGGATTTCTCACCGCCATAGACGCTTGCCTGGCCAATGACCTCGCCATCCTCGAACAGACGCAGTTTCTCGAAAGCGCGAGAGCCCCAGTCCAGCAGCTTGCGCGCTTCCTCGGCGCGCTCACGCTCCGACGACATGCCGCTCAACACCGCGATCAGGCGCTGGTTGTTGCGCTTGACTGTCCCGACGATGGCATAACCCGATTCCTCGGTATAACCCGTCTTCATGCCGTCGGCGCCGATGCCCATCTTGAGCAGCGGGTTGCGGTTCTGCTGGAGGATGTTGTTCCAGGTGAACTCGGTTTCGGAATAGATGGAGAAGTATTCAGGGTATTCGCGAATAATGTGCGTGGCGAGTTTGGCGAGATCGATCGTCGTGACGTGCTGGAGCGGATCGGGAAGACCGGTCGAATTGGCAAAATGGGAATCGGTCATGCCGATCTCGCGGGCCCGCTGGTTCATCAGTCCGGCAAAGGCGATCTCGGAACCGGCCATACCCTCGGCTATGGCAATGCAGGCATCATTAGCCGACTGGATGATGACGCCGTGAATGAGGTCGTCGAGCGGCACATCGGAATTCAGTTCCGCGAACATGGTCGAACCGCCGGAAAGCGCCCCGCCGTTGCGCCATGCGTTTTCGGAAATGTGGAACGTGTCCGTGAGCTTGAGCTGGCCGATCTTCAATGCGTGGAAAACCACTTCCATCGTCATCAATTTGGCGAGCGAAGCCGGCGGAAAAGGCGTCGAGCCCTCCTTGGCGAAGAGCACCGTGCCCGTGTCGGCGTCGATCAGCAGCGCCTCCTTGGCGCTGGTCGAATAAAGCTGACTCTGTGCATGCGCGAGTGTGGCGGCGAGCAGCAACACCGCAAACACCGTGAACCTCGCTATCAGGCGGCCCGCCATGGACATGTCCTCTCCTTCCCCGAAAGCTCCTCCTGTTTAGCCGTCCGCAACAGGGGATTCAAGGAAGCAGCGGAACGCAAGCCGTCTGGCGCCACGCCATGACAGTGGATGGCCGACGGACGTCGCCACAACGAACTGATAATGGGGATTTGTTTAGCCGCCGACCGTTTCGGCCCCGGTCAGACCGCGTTCGCGAACGGCCCGCACCAGATCGTCGGCGATATCTCCCGCGGCGAGCAGGCGAACTTCCCAGACGGGCGCGCCGTCTTCCAGTACGCGGCGCAGGGAAATGACGCCGAGATCGGCGAAACTCTGGCGCACATATTCGGCGTGGGCGCCATCTTCGAACCGTCCAAGCCGCACATAGACTGCCTCAGCCGCCAATTGCGCGGAACCGGCCGACACTGGCTGTTTCGCAGCCGGGGGCCCTTGCGGTTTGCGATCGACCGCCGCGAAGGCGTTGGCGACGCGACGTGAAGGCATGTCGTCGGCACGGTATCCCAATGGCTGCAACATGGCGGTCTGGAACGGCTGGCCGTCATTGGCGACCGCAATCGGCAAACCTTCATAGGTGACCGGGCGTTCTTCGGGTACCGGGATGGAGCCGGCCAGCGCCAGCTGGATGCGGTCTTCAAGCACGTCCCCAACCGGTTCGGCAGGCGCAATCGAGGGATTCGCCATGGCGAGCAGCGTTCCGGGCTGTGTCGCGCCCGGCTCGAAGCGCGGCATGCCGGAGCCGCGATAGGAGGCGAGCAGGAACTTCTCGTCATGACCGTCAAGACGGGCCTTGCCGACATACTCGACGCGAACCTTGGCGGTGCCGTTCTTGTCGTAGCCAAGCATCCTGGCCGCGCGCGCCGACAGATCGATCACGCGATCATGGGCGAAGGGACCGCGGTCGTTAACGCGCACGATCAGCGAACTGCCATTGTCGAGATTGGTGACGCGGGCGTAGCTGGGCAGAGGCATCGTGGGATGCGCTGCCGAAAGCGAATACTGGTCGAAGATCTCGCCATTGGCGGTCAGCCGGCCGTGGAAATTCGGACCGTACCATGAAGCGACGCCGACGGCGGCATAGGTCGGATCTTCCTTGGGCTGGTAGGTTTTGCCGCGTATGCGATAGGCCTTGCCGACGATATAGCGACCTCCGCCCTTTTTCACCTTCTTCGTTTCTGTGACGCGCGGGCTCGCGGCGACCTGATATTCCTCCTGGGAGAATTTGGTTGTCTTGTTGATCTCGGCGCGTTCACTGCGGACAGCATTGCAGGCGGAAAGCGAGACGGCGCACACAAGCATGGCGGAGAGCGCGAACGGGCTCACGCGCGAGCGAGCGCGCGCTTGATTCCGCGGCCATACGCCAAACACGACACCTTTATCAAACAGGCCTGCCGTCAAAACGTCCCCCGAAATACCCTGCACCGTTCAAAAATCGAATCTGGCAACCAACGAATCCCGCGCCAATCGAACCAGGCGAGA
>JAGRLL010000152.1:24384-32280 GCA_020441855.1 Nitratireductor sp. | reverse complement strand
CCGCGCTGTCAGCCGCATGAAGCGCTCGACATTGAGCGGCAGCGTCCAGTCGATCGACAGCTTCTGCGGCACGTAGCCTATCCTCAGCCCGCGCGCCCTGCTGGCACTGCCCTCGTCGGGCATCTCGATGCCCAGCGCCATGCGCGCCGTGGTCGACTTGCCCGAGCCATTCGGCCCGATCAGCGTGACGATCTCGCCGCGCGAGACGGAAAGGTCGACGCCGCGCACCAGCCAGCGCCCGCTTCGCCTGAGCCCGGCATCGTTCAGTTCCACCAGTGCCCCCCTGGCACCGCGCGACAATAATTCCTGCAATTGCCTTTTCCTCGATGAACGGCAAAGGCCGCTTGCAAGCACCTATGCCATACGTTATAGCGTAACGCAATTAATGTAATAACATTACATACCACTGCTCATACACGGACGGAACGGAGTTCAGCAACATGTCCCTGCGCCAAATCTTCCTCGCAACCACGATGCTTGTCGCCAGCGCCGCAGCAGCAGAGGCGGCGCCGAAAGTCGTCGCCTCGATCAAGCCGATCCATTCGCTGGTCGCTTCCGTGATGGAAGGTGTTGGCGCGCCGGACCTCATTGTCGAGGGTGCCGGCTCGCCGCACACCTATGCGCTGCGTCCCTCGCAAGCCCGCGAGATCGAACAGGCCGATATCGTCTTCTGGGTCGGCCACGAACTGGAACCCTTCCTGGAAAAGCCGCTCGAAAGCCTGGGTGCCAAGGCCGATGTCGTCGAACTGGCCGACTCGCCCGGCCTGACCCTGCTCGCTCCGCGCGAGGGTGGCGCCTTCGAGAAGCACGATCACCACCATGACGGCGCGGAGGAAGGTGAGGAGCATCACGGGGAGGGCGAAGACCGCGACCACGATGCTGCCGGGGCGGAAGATCATGATCACGATGCCGCCGAACACGAGCACGAGCATGGCGAGACCGATCCGCATCTGTGGCTCGATCCGAGGAACGCCGCCGCCATGCTGCCCGCGATCGAACAGGCATTGGCAAAGGCCGATCCCGACCATGCCGGCATCTACAAGGCCAATGCCGAAAAGACGGCCGCCCGCCTCGCCGGGCTCGAAGATAAGCTTTCCGGGGCGCTGGCGCCGGTGAAGGACAAGCCCTTCATCGTCTTCCATGACGCCTATCAGTATTTCGAACAACGCTTCGGCCTGGCCGCGGCGGGTTCGATCACCATCAGCCCCGAGGTTGCGCCCGGTGCCGAGCGGGTGACGGAAATCCGTCACAAACTGGCCGACACGCATGCCACCTGTGTCTTTTCCGAACCCCAGTTCGAGCCAAAGATCATCTCCGTCATCATCGAAGGCAGCGACGCGCATTCCGGCCTGCTCGATCCCCTCGGCGCGGCGCTGCAACCGGGCCCCGACCTCTATTTCGAGGTCCTTGAAAACCTCTCGGCTTCCTTCCGCGAGTGCCTCAGCCCGCAGGGCTGACAAATCCGGGCTCCGTTTCCGGTCGCCATGGCGAACGTGACAGCGATCATGCCTCGTCCGAAACGGAGCCTGGACCGAATTAGCCCGAATTGGCAGCGAAACGCGGCGGCACAAGCGATGACTGGAACCAGGTGACGAAAGTCAGGATCGAGAATACCGGCAGGCCGGTGGCCTCGCGTATGTCGGCCGCATAGGGCACCATGTTGGTGCATTCGAGCACGATGGCGCCGAGATCCGGATTGGCCTCGACCAGCGCCAGCGCCGCTTCGACATTGTCCGCCCTTGCCGCCTCGACATCGAGTTCGAATTCGTTGCCGAGGATAGCGCGGGTAAACTCCCTTCCGCCCTCCGTCGTGCCGACCGGCGTCCCTTCAGGCACACCGGCTTTTTCGAGGTGCGCCGCCGACAACGTCGAACCGGAAATGGTGAGAATGCCCGCCCGCCTGCCCGGCGCCAGCAGATTGTTGACCAGCGAGACCTGCATCAGCGACGAGGTCGCCACCGGCACCGGAACCGCTTCGGCAAGCTCCTTTTGGTAAAGCGACAGGAAACCGCAATTGGTGGTGATCCCATCGACGCCGTCGGCGACGAGATCGCGGGCCGCTTCGACGAATGCGTCGAGCATTCCCTGCGCGCCGCGCCGCACCACGAGGTCCGGGCTTGCCCCGCGCACGATTTTGTAATGTACGGGGAACGGCCAGGTCAGCGCATTGCCCATATCGCCCGGAATGCGCGGGAATTGCGCTTCAAGCATGAGGATGCCGACCGAAGCGCCATAGATAGCCTTGCCGCCTTTCATCTTCATTTCCTTCCCCCTGCCGGCCGTGTTGTCGGCATATGAACATTTCGCAGCCACTCCGGCTTGTAGGCGCGTGCGCGGCGATGCTTCAATGACGGCGCGATAAGCCGCCGGAACCCTTATAGCGCGGCAATCGCAGGGGAAAAATGGACAAGGACGAGCAGATGACGGGCAACGTCACGAGCGGTGGAGACAATTCGGGAGACAAGTCGGCGGCCAAAACCACGCCGAACACGTTGACCGGGGCGGAAGCCATGGTACGGATGCTGCAGGCGCATGGTGTCACGCACATATTCGGCCTGTGTGGCGATACCACCCTGCCCTTTTACGACGCGCTTGCCCGGCTTGATCACGGCATCGAGCACATATTGACGCGCGACGAACGCCATGCGGCCTATATGGCCGATGCCTATGCGCGCCTGACCGGCAAGCCCGGAATCTGCGAAGGCCCATCCGGCGGCGGCGCGACCTACATCCTGCCGGGCGTCGTCGAGGCGAACGAAAGCTCCATTCCGATCCTGGCCATCACCACCGACGTCGCCACAACGTCTCGCGGCAAGTACCCGCTGACCGAGTTGGATCAGGTTTCGCTGTACCGCCCGCTCACCAAATGGAACGCGTCGCTCGACAACGCCGCCTCCATGCCCGGCATGGTGCGCGCCGCTTTCCGAGCGATGACGACCGACACGCCCGGCGCCGTCCATCTCGCCTTCCCGTTCGACACCCAGAAGGCACCGGTCGATCCCGACAGCATATGGGCCGATCCGCATCTGGCCACCTATCCTGCCGAAACCGTGGCGCCGGATCCCCAGGCGATCCGCAAGGCGGCTGCCTTGCTGGCAGGGGCGAGGAAGGCGGTTGCCATATGCGGTGGCGGACCGGTCATTTCCAGCGCGTTCGAAGTGCTGCGGCAAATCGCCGAACTGCTCGACCTGCCCGTCGCCACCACCGTTTCCGGACAGGGTGCCATCGCCGAGACCGACCCGCATGCCGTTGGCGTTGTCGGCTCCAATGGCGGCGTGCCATCAACACGCGCTGTCGTCGACGAGGCCGATCTCGTGCTGTTCATCGGCTGCCGGGCCGGATCGGTCACGACCGAGCGCTGGCGCTCGCCCAGGCCCGGCACCCAAATCGTCCACATCGATTCAGACCCCATGGTCATCGGCGCCAACTACCGTACCGATGTCGCGATCTGCGCCGATGCCCGTCTCGCGCTGGAAGCGCTTCTGGAAGAACTGAAGGCAACCGGAACCATCGCCGGGAACGACGGCACCGCACGTGCCGCCAGGGCATGGGAAGGCAAGCTCGACGATTTCGCGCCGCTCGCCGCCAGCACCGAGACCCCGATCCGGCCCGAGCGCGTCGTTGCGACCTTGCAGCGCCTGCTCGACGACGATGCCATCATCTGCGCCGATCCCGGTACGCCCTGTCCCTACTTCTCGGCGCATTACCGCTGGCCCAAGGCCGGCCGCCACTTCATCACCAACCGCGCGCACGGCGCGCTGGGCTACGCGCTCGCGGCCGCCATCGGTGCCCATGTGGCCAGGCCGGATGCGAAGATCGTCGCTGCCATGGGTGACGGCTCGTTCAATTTCTGCTGCGGCGAATACGAGACGATCACCCGGCACAACATGCCGATCCTCTCGATTGTCTTTTCCAATTCGGTGTTCGGCTGGATCAAGGCGGGCCAGAACGCCGGCTTCGGCAAGCGCTTCTACAACGTCGATTTCTCGCGCACCGACCATGCCGCCGTGGCGTCCGCCTTCGGCGTGAAGGCATGGCGCATCGAGGACCCGCGCGAACTCGAAACCGTCCTGCAGCAAGCCCTCGCCCATGACGGACCGACACTGGTGGACGTCATCTCGCAGCCCCTGCATGAGGCCGCCGCGCCGGTTTCGGAGTGGATCGCCTGACCCCGGTAAAGCTGACGGAGGCGACACAATGAAGTTTCATTGATAATTTATTGACAAATTATCAATGTATGGCACGATGTAAAAAATCGCGGAGAGGGGAATGGCCGCCGTTAGCAGATCCGCATCGGGCGATGACAGGAAGACTGTCGCAATTGTCGGCGCCGGCATCGTCGGGGTATCCACCGCGATCTGGCTGCAGCGCGACGGTCACGATGTCATCCTGATCGACAGGAAAGGCCCCGCCGAAGGTGCCAGTTACGGCAATGGCGGCGTGCTCGCCTCGGCCTCCATCGTGCCGGTCACGACACCGGGCCTGATCGCCAAGGCGCCGGGCATGCTGTTCGATCCCGACCAGCCGCTCTTCCTCAAGTGGTCCTATCTGCCGCGCCTGATGCCATGGCTCATGCGCTATCTCCGCCATGCCAACGCCGAGCAGGCAACCCGCATCGCCGAAGCCTTGTTCCCGATTGTCGGCGACAGCCTTGCAGACCATCAGGCGCTCGCGGCGGGCACCGGCGCGGAAAAATGGATCGTCCCGTCCGATTATCTCTTCGTCTATGACGACCGCACCCATTACGAAAAGGACGCCTTTGGCTGGTCGCTGCGCCGCTTCCACGGTTTCGAGTGGGAAGAGCTGGAGGGCGAAAGCTTCAAGGCTTATGACCCGGCCTTCTCGCCGAATCTCAACTTCGCCGCAAAAGTCGGCGAACACGGCCATATCACCGACCCCGGCCGCTACGTGAAAGACCTCGCCGCCCATGTCGTGGAAAAGGGCGGCCGGCTTGTCATCGCCGATGCCGAAGACATCGTGCGCAAAGGCGGCAAGGTCGCAGGCGTGCGCGTCACCGCAAACGACGGCCGCGCCGAGACGATCGACTGCGACGCAGCCATCATCGCCGCGGGCGTATGGTCGGGCGGACTGACCAGGAAACTCGGCCTTTCCGTGCCGCTCGAAGCCGAGCGCGGTTATCACTTGGAATTATGGGAGCCCAGTGTCATGCCCCGCGCGCCGGTGATGATCGCATCAGGCAAGTTTGTCGTCACGCCGATGGAGGGCCGACTGCGGCTTGCCGGCATCGTCGAATTTGGCGGCCTGGAGGCTCCTCCCTCGCGCGCGCCCTTCGCGCTGCTGGAACGCCAGATCCGCGCTGCCCTGCCCGGCCTTGCCTGGAAGGAAAGCAGCGAATGGCTCGGATTCCGCCCTGCGCCTGCCGATTCCATACCCGTCATCGGCGAAGTGCCCGGCCTCGCCAACGCTTATCTCGGTTTCGGACACCACCATGTCGGCCTGACTGGCGGACCGAAGACGGGGCGCGTGCTTGCCCAACTCGTCTCCAGGCGCGCGCCCAATATCGATCTTGCGCCTTACGCGCCGTCGCGCTTTCAATAGGGGCAGGAAAAACAAGGACCATCAGGAAGGGAGAAGTGCAATGAAGACTGTAGCCACCATAATGGCCGCCACGGCGATGACCGCCATCGGCGCGACCGCCGCCTTTGCCGAGAAATGGGACATGCCGATGGCCTATGCGGCAACCAACTATCATTCGGAGAACGGCGCCAAATTCGCCCAGTGCGTGACCGACGGCTCCGGCGGCAAGCTGGAGATCGTGACCCATCCGGGCGGTTCGCTGTTCGGCGGCAACGACATCAAGCGCGCCGTCCAGACCGGGCAGGCTCCGATCGGCGAGCGCCTGCTCTCCGCGCACGCCAACGAGAATCCGCTCTACGGTGTCGATTCCATTCCGTTCCTCGCCACTTCCTTCGACGATTCCGAGAAGCTGTGGAAGGCCGCCGGCGACAAGGTCAAGGAAGCGCTCGACGCCGACAATCTCGTTCTTCTCTATGCCGTGCCCTGGCCGCCGCAGGGTCTCTACACCAAGAAGGACGTCAACTCGGCCGCCGATCTCAAGGGCGTGAAATTCCGCGCCTACAACGCGGCGACCGCGCGCATCGCCGAACTCGCCGGCATGGTGCCGGTGCAGATCGAGGCCGCCGAACTCAGCCAGGCGCTGGCGACCGGCGTCGCCGAGAGCTTCGTCTCGTCGGGCTCGACCGGCTACGATCGCAAGGTCTGGGAACAGCTCACCAATTTCTACGATGTCCAGGCCTGGCTGCCGCGCAATGCCGTCTTCGTCAACAAGGATTCCTGGAACGGCCTTGATGACGCAACCAAGGCGGTTGTCACCGGCTGCGCCGACACTGCCGCCGCAGACGGTCTCGCCAAGGCCAAGGAACTCACCAGCTACTATCTGGAAAAACTGGCCGAGAACGGCATGAAGGTCTCCGAGCCCTCCGATCAGCTCAAGGCCGATTTCAAGGCCTACGGCGAAATCATGACCGAGGAATGGCTGAAGAGCGCGGGCGATGCCGGCAAGGCCGTCGTCGACGCCTACAAGTCGATGTAGCACCGGAAAGCACGGGCCCGGCCAATTCGGCCGGGCCCTTTCTTTCGATCTCCAGGACCCCACCCCGAAAGGCCGCCCGTGAAAGCCCTGCGCCGTTTCCTCGACAAGCTCTATCTCGCGGCGGGTCTGCTTGGCGCGATCTGTCTGGTCGCGATCCTGTGCGTGATCGTGGCCCAGATGGTGGCGCGCTGGATGGGCGTCGCTTTTCCCGGATCGTCCGAATATGCCGGCTACCTGATGGCAGCCGCCTCCTTCCTCGCCTTTGCCTATGCGCTCAATCACGGCTCGCATATCCGCGTCAGCTTGTTGCTGACCGCGCTTGGCCGTTACCGCTTCTGGGGCGAGTTATGGGCGCTCGTCATCGGCACCGCGGCTTCCGCCTATCTTGCCTGGTTCGCGGTCAAGGCGACCCGGTGGTCCTACAAGCTGCATGACGTCAGCCAGGGTCAGGACGCCACGCCGATCTGGATCGTGCAGATCCCCATGGCCGCGGGCGCCGTGCTGCTGGCGATCTGTTTTGCCGACAATCTCATCACCCTCATCGCCACGCGACGCGACAATATCGGCGTCGACATGGTCGACCAGAGCCAGGGCGAATAGATCATGGAACAGTTCTACGCCATCGGCATCTTCCTTTTCGTCCTGTTCCTGCTGCTCGGCACGGGCGTTTGGATCGGCCTGGCCTTGCTTGGCGTCGCCTGGGTCGGCATGGAAATGTTCACGGTCCGCCCGGCGGGCGATGCCATGATCACCATCATCTGGCGCTCCGCCTCTTCATGGACGCTGACCGCGCTGCCGCTATTCATCTGGATGGGCGAGATATTGTTCCGAACACGCCTGTCGGAGGACATGTTCAAGGGCCTGTCGCCCTGGATGGCGAAACTGCCGGGCGGCCTCCTGCACACCAATATTGTCGGCTGCACCGTTTTTGCCGCCGTCTCCGGCTCGTCCGCCGCCACGCTGACAACCGTCGGCAAGATGTCGATTCCCGAATTGCGCCGCCGCGACTACCCCGAGAACCTCGTTATCGGCACGCTGGCGGGCGCGGCCACGCTCGGCCTGATGATCCCGCCATCGCTGACGCTCATCGTCTATGGCGTCACCATCAACGAGTCGATCACCAAGCTGTTCATCGCCGGCATCGTTCCGGGCCTTGTGCTGGCGGCGATGTTCATGGGCTATGTCGTCCTGCTCTCCTTCTTCTCGAAGAACTATCGCCCCAAGCCGGAACCGCCGATGAGTTTCATCGACCGGGTGAAAAACTCACGCTACCTCATCCCCGTCATCCTCCTGATCCTGCTGGTCATCGGCTCGATGTATCT